>JAYNOQ010000076.1:0-2180 GCA_038113315.1 Flammeovirgaceae bacterium
AATTAATGAAAATGTTATTTATCCATCAAACTTTGATGATGCAGATAAGTGGCTAGACTCCTTTTTAGAAATAAGATTTAGAGAGTTTGGACCATATGAAGATGCAATTGTTAAGGAAGAAATTTTTTTGAATCACAGTTTACTTTCACCTCTTATAAATTCTGGTATACTCTCACCAAAACAAATAATAAATGAAATAATTAAATATTATAAAAAAAATAATATTCCAATTAACTCTTGTGAAGGTTTCATAAGACAGGTTATTGGCTGGAGAGAGTTTATTAGAGGAGTATACAAAGTTAAAGGAAGCTTTGAGAGAACGAGAAATTTCTGGGGATTCAATAAAAAAATACCAAAATCATTTTACGATGGAACAACTGGTATAGATCCTATCGACGACGCAATTAACAAAGTACATAATACCGCTTATTGTCATCACATAGAAAGATTAATGGTTTTAGGAAATTTTATGTTACTGTGTGAGTTTGATCCTGATGAAATATATAAATGGTTCATGGAATTTTTTATTGATTCTTATGACTGGGTAATGGTACCAAATGTTTATGGAATGAGTCAATTTGCAGATGGTGGATTAATGTCAACCAAACCATATATAAGTGGCAGTAGCTACATTATTAAAATGAGCAATTATAAGAATGGAGAATGGAGTAAAATTTGGGACTCTTTATTTTGGAGATTTTTAGATAAACAAAGAGATTTTTTTATTAAAAATCCTAGAATGAGAATGCTAGTAAATTCATATGATAAGATGGATCAAGAAAAAAAAGAAAATTTAAGAAATACTGCTAATAAATATTTAAAAGAAATAGAAATATGAAAAAAGCTATTTACTGGTTTAGAAAAAATTTAAGAATAAATGATAATCCTTCACTTTATAATGCTATAAATGAAAATGAAGAGATAATTTGTATCTATATTAAAAACTATTCTATATATAATCCATCAGGAATTGATCTTGGAAATATGGGTTCCTTTAGAAAAAAGTTTTTAGATGAATCTATACTAGATTTAAAAAACAATTTAAAAAAGGTTGGAATTGATCTGTATATTTTTGATGGTGATTTAATTAAAATTTTCAATGAAATAAAATCGAAGTATTTATCAAATAAAATTTATGCATCTAAAGAAGTTGGTTGGTACGAAGAAAAAGAGGAAGAGGAGTTAAAAGAAAATAAATTTGATTTAAATCTTTATGATGATCAATTTCTAATTGAAAGAAATAGTTTACCCTATGAAACTAATGAGCTTCCTCTTATATTCACTCATTTCAGAAAAAAAATAGAAAAGGTTGTAAAAATTCGAGAAGAAGTTGGAAAAATATTTTATGAAAAGGTAAATAAGTACGATTTTAATTTTGAGTCAGATATTAATTTTCAAGATTTAGAATTTCATAAACATTCAAATTTCCCTTTTAAAGGGGGTGAATCTAATGGAAGAGAAAGATTAAAATTTTACTTATGGGAAAATAAAGGGATAGAAACATATAAGGAAACGCGTAATGGATTAATTGGAACTGAATATTCTTCTAAATTATCTTCCTATCTTTCTTTAGGATGTATATCACCAGTTACTGTTTTTCACGAGATAAAGAAATATGAAAAAGAAAGAATTAAAAACTCATCTACTTACTGGTTAATATTTGAGATTCTATGGAGAGAATTTTTCAGGTATGTTTACCTAAAAGGGAAAAATAATATTTTTATAAAAAAAGGTATCAATGGGAATATTTTTAATAAGAATTTTAAAAATGATATTGAATTATTTGATAAGTGGAAGGAAGGTAGAACAGGTCAAGATTTTATAGATGCAAATATGATTGAACTAAATAAAACTGGATTTATGAGTAATAGAGGTAGACAAAATGTAGCAAGCTATCTCATAAATAATTTAGATTTAAATTGGGTTTTAGGAGCATCTTATTTTGAAAAACATTTGATTGATTATGATGTAACAAGTAACTGGTGTAATTGGATGTATATATCGGGAGTAGGTAATAATGTTAAAAATTGGGTATTTAATCCAATTAGACAGTCAGAAATGTATGACAAAGATGGATTTTACAGGGAGATTTGGTTAAAAAAAAAAATTGGGCAACAAAATATTAAGTTTTAGAGTATAAGTATTATTTACAATAGATTTTAATACTATAGTATAAATTA
>JAYNOQ010000076.1:2280-6660 GCA_038113315.1 Flammeovirgaceae bacterium
AGTTTTAGAGTATAAGTATTATTTACAATAGATTTTAATACTATAGTATAAATTAATATAGAAATGTTTAAGTTTATAAAGCTTTTTAAGCCCTTTGAATTGGTTTTACTGGTACTTGTACTAGTTACAATAGTGGTTTCTGAAATATTTTTTTTCAATGATGAGCCTCTAAAAGCCGTATTCTTAGGATTATGGGCACCAACTATACTTCTTTTTATTTTGATATTTAATCAAAAGAGAAAAGATTTATAGATATAAACTAAACTATGTCTGAACTCTTAACTAAAGAATTTATTTTCATTTGGGCAGGGATTGTCTCGATTTCCTTTGTAGTATGGATACTTCTTACAGCCAAAGAGCTAAATGATATAGTAGATAAAAGAAAAAGAAAATGAATGCACACTCAGCAAGTTTGGTAAATGGAATAATTTTAGTTGTAGTTGGGCTATGGGGATATTTGGAATCAAGTTCAGCAACATCTTTAATACCTGTAGGAATAGGTGTTACTTTATTGGCTCTTAATAAAGGAGTTAAAAATGAAAATAAAGTAGTTGCTCATATTGCAGTTCTAGTAACACTTTTATCTTTTGCAAATGTCATGCCTTTAAGAGGAGCCTTAGCTGATGGAAGGTCAGAGGCAGTACTCAGAATCATTATCATGCTATCTTCTTCTGTCTATGCTATGATATTTTTTGTTAAAAGTTTTATTGAAGCAAGAAGAAAATAAATACTTTTGATAAAAAATTATCAAATTGGCAAAGCTTTATAAATTAATTTTCTTTCTTCTATTATCAAACAATATATTCTCCCAGTCTGACGTAAAATACGTATCACCTAGTGGAAATGATAATAATGATGGGTCATTAAACTCACCTTATAAAACAATTGCAAAAGCACTTTTAAGTTTAAATAAAGGAACTATTAAATTACTTGATGGTGTTTACAGAGAAAAAATCACTATCAATAACAAAAGTGACATAATAATTTCTGGTGACCAATCAGGAAATGCGGTGATAGATGGAACAATTAAACTGAACGATTTTAATTGGACTGAAACTGAAAACAACATTTTTAAAACTGATATTGATACTGCTATTTGGCAATTATTTGTTGAAAATAATGAAATGGTAATGGCAAGGTGGCCTAATGCGCAATTTGTTGATAATTCTATTTATTCATGGGACACATGGGCAGAAGGAGATGAAGACAACAGCATTAACGGATACATGGTATTTGATAATAGAAAGACATTTTTCTCAGGTTTAGATTTTAGTTTAGACACTGCACATGCTATACTTAATGTAGGATCTTTTAGAACATGGAATCGTAAGATTCAATTTTCTGAAGGTTCAGATTTTTTTAGCTATGATGATGTTCCAAATAGTCAGTACAAGAATAAACATCACTACTTCTTTATTGAAGGAGATTTAAATCTTCTTGACACTATTAACGAATGGTATCATAATCCAATAACAGGTGAGCTGTGGCTGATGACTGATGGAACTAACCCAAAAAACTTAGAAATTAAAGGAAAAGTAACTTCATACTCATTTGAAATCAATAATTCTGATAATATTACTATTGAAAACCTATCTTTTTTTTCTTCAACTATTAAAGTTCAATCTGCTGAAAATTTTATTCTGCAAGATTGTAAGTTTGCCTTTCCATCTACATCAAAAAGAATGCTTGGTGATCTTGGAACACCAAAAGCAACAACAATAGGTATAAGTGGATTATCTAATAAAGTAAATAATAGTATTATTAGAAGAAATTTATTTGAATATACTGATGGAGATGCTTTAAGAGTTTATGGAGATAATAATTTTATAGAAAATAATTTTTTTCAATATATTGATTACTCAGTTGCTGAGCTACCAGGACTCATGGTAACGATGTTCATAAATGGTGATAAAAATACAATCACAAAAAATACAATAGAAAATGTTCAGGCCTCAGCTACAGTAACTCCTGGAGAAAGAAGTATTTTCTCATATAATAAAGTTACAAAAACAGGAGCTCTACAGTCAGACGGTTCTGTATTTCAAGGGACACGAAATTTTGTTGCAGATTCAGAAGTACATCATAACTATGTATATAATACCCCAAAGTTAGCTCTAAGATATGATGCTCCAGGTGATGATCCTACAGCTGCAGGTCAAAGAGGTAAAATGTATAATAATGTTGCAATTAACACCAGTGGTATTATGGTGAAAGGTGATTATCATTATATAGCTAATAATACAGTAATTGGTAGTAATAAAAATGGGATGATCATTTTAGATGAGGAAAACTCAAATGTGAATACATACACTCAAAATAATCTTGTAGATAAGCTTAGTGGACACAGAAGCCTTAGCAATTTTGAAGATAAAGACGGAGATGGAAATGCTGACTACCCTATCCCTGGAATATCTTCAAATAACTGGAATGGATGGGATTCAGTAAATACTAATTATAACGATGAGCTTAGTATTGACAATACAATTTATACATTCATTGATAGTATAACCCTAATGCCTTTAGAAGGTTCGCCCCTAATTGACGCTGGAATATCCATTGAATCAATACCTCAAGAAATAATTGGTTCCTCCCCAGATATAGGTGCTTTCGAGTATGGAGGAGAAATTTGGGTGGCTGGTATAGAAGATTGGGAACCTGATTTCTATCCTTGGAATCATATGAGTGATACAGATAATGATGGAGTAAAAGATGACGTAGATATTTGCCCTGATACTCCTGAAGGTACTACAGTTGATGCTAATGGTTGTGCTGACTCTCAGAAAGATACAGATGGTGATGGAGTGAATGATGATGTTGATAATTGTCCATATTCAGCTAACCCTAATCAAAAAGACTCTGATGGAGATAATATTGGAGATATTTGTGATAATGATTTCCCAGAACCAGAAAATATGAGTTTTGAGTTAACAGAAATACAATCTGAAAATACTTTTTCTGAACTTATCCAATCATACATAATAAACAATGATTATGAGGAATTCTTTAACCAGGGTTATGATATTGTAGATTTTGATAATGATGGAAAATTAGATTATGCAACAGTTTTTTATGAAACTAAAAGAGAAATAAACAAAGCAGGTCTTGGAATTTTTTCATTTAATATTGAAGATGATAAGATAAAAATTGATCTAAATAATGTAATTGAAATTAATGGTGAACCAAATGCAAATGCTCCTGATATTAATTATTTAGATAATGATGAATTATTAGACGTTTTTGTTCCTACAGGAAACTATCATGGAGAACCAGGAACTGAGCCTGATTTTTATAATGGAACATCAAACCGTCCAGACTTTCTTTACTATATGACAGAAAATTCATTTAAAGTTGATTCCTTAAATTTCACGTATAATGGCGAAAAATATGCTAATACTTCTGTTCAAAAAACAATTCAGATTGATGAAGACAGGAGTAGAGAAATCGCAATATTAGCATATGAAGGAGCAATTCAAGGAAAAGGTGCCATGGCAATTTATGATTTTAATAATCAAACTAACAGACATGAATTAGTAAATGAGATTTTTACATCTAATAATCAAGATGGAGATGAAAGATTTAATGATATACATAACATAGATTTTAATGGTGATGGGTTAATTGACTTATTATCATTACATTCTAAAAAAAGTCATGATTTAGATAAATATTATGTGAACATCTATTATGGAATACAAAATGTTCAATCTCAAATAGATTTCAACTCTAAAGAATTAATTGCCGAATTTACTGAGGATAACTCCAAATGGTTTATACCTCAAAACGAAGAATTTACTTCAGTTATCAGAGTAGGAAATAGACATATTTTATTTGTTCAATATGCGGGAAAAGATGGGACGAGTGCTAAACTTGTTGCCTATGATCTGTCATCAAAAAAAGCTTCTAATATTACATCCTATCTTTTTGGTAATGAATTTATTAATAGAAATTTTGATGGCCTGGGTCATTATTGGGTAGATCTAGATAATGATGATGACTTAGATCTAGTGGTTGAACATACTGGAAGTGCTGAAAACAAAAATATAATTTACCTTCAAAACGATGGCAGATTTCATCCGGTTAATTTTAGCCTTAATTTTTTTGATTCAGAAAGTCCATATATACTAATAGATCTTAATCAAGACTCAAAATTTGATATTATTGATTATAAAAAAAAGAAGTTTTATTTAGCTGGTAATATTATTTTTGATACAGACCTAGACGGAGTTCCAAATCATCTAGACACCTGCCCTGATACACCAGGTGGAGTTCCCGTTGATGCAAATGGGTGTGCTGACTCTCAGAAAGATACTGATGGTGATGGGGTAAATGATGATGTCGATAATTGTCCTGATACCCCTGAAGGTACTACAGTTGATGCTA
>JAYNOQ010000077.1:0-6506 GCA_038113315.1 Flammeovirgaceae bacterium
ATAAGTTCGATGATCAATTTAACTATGAAAATAAGTCTTTTTCATTTTTTAAAGATTTTAATCAAAATACTGAGGAATTATCATCAAACGAACAGGAATTCTTAGATGAAATTTTTGATCAAATTATTTTAGATATTTTTAATGCTTCTGTTGCTAATTGGTGATATTTTATGAAAAATATTGAACTTAATAAGTTAAATAAATTAAATGATAATTACCCATATCTATATTTACCATATCTTATTAAACTTAGCTCTAATGATAATGAATATAGTAAAAATCTTAATTCATTAGCATTAAGACATCCTAATAGGGATTTTTTAAAAAAATTTATTAATGAAAATAATTTAAATAGTGATTTTTTAGTAGATTTTATCAAAAAGAATCCAAAAATTATTAAAAAGAAAAAGAATGATATTGACACAGAGGATTTGGCTTCTAAGAGACTTACTCAGAAAGTCTTTGTAACTGAGAATATGGCTAAAATTTATGTTAAACAAAACAAAATAAAAGACGCCATCAAAATTTATAAAAAACTTATTTCTCTTAATTCAAAAAAAAAGAGTTACTTTGCAAAAAAAATTAAAAATCTAAATCATTAATATGTATTCTATCATAGTAGGTTTAATAATTTTTGTTTCTGTTCTTCTAATATTAGTTGTATTAGTGCAGAACTCAAAAGGAGGTGGTCTTTCTTCACAATTTGGAGGAAATAGTTCAAATCAATTTATGGGAGTTCAGAAAACAAATGATTTACTAGAAAAAGCTACATGGACCTTAGCAATTTTTGTTGTAGCTCTAACCATGCTTTCTAATCTATTTATATCATCACCTGAAAATAATAATATTGAAGGACTTAGTCCAAATATTGATCGAGCAAACGAACAAAACATTATTCAAAACACCCCTACTCCAGAAGATATTGGTGAAGTGCCTAATGATTTAGATTCCTTAATTTAAAATAATTGACATTTTGACAATATTTTTATTTTGGCATAAAAAATGCATCTATATAAATAAAAAAACTTTAAATAATAATTAACTATTAGAAATATGAGTAAAGTAAATTTTAAACCTTTAGCTGATAGAGTTCTTGTAGAACCTGAAGCTGCTGAAGAAAAAACTGCATCTGGTATAATTATTCCAGATACTGCTAAAGAAAAACCTCAAAAAGGTAAGATTATAGCTGTTGGTGAAGGTACATCTGATCATAAGATGAATGTTAAAGTTGGTGACAGAGTTTTATATGGTAAATATTCTGGTACCGAGTTAACTATTGATGATACGGATTATCTAATCATGAAAGAATCTGACATTTTTGGAATTGTTTAATAATTTAAAAATCTAAAATAATGGCTAAAGAAATACATTTTAATACTGAATCAAGAGAAAACCTTAGAAAAGGAGTTGATATACTTGCAAATGCAGTAAAAGTAACATTAGGTCCAAAAGGAAGAAATGTTATATTAGATAAAAAGTTTGGTGCACCAACAGTAACTAAAGATGGTGTATCTGTAGCAAAGGAAATTGAACTTAAAGATCCTGTTGAAAATATGGGAGCTCAACTTGTTAAAGAAGTAGCTTCGAAAACAGCTGATGATGCTGGTGACGGTACAACCACTGCAACTGTACTAGCTCAAGCAATTTTTAACACAGGAATTAAGAATGTTGCAGCTGGAGCAAATCCTATGGACTTAAAGAGAGGAATTGATAAAGCTGTTCAAGAAGTAGTTAAAAACTTACAATCTCAATCTAAAGACATAAAAGATTCAAGTGAAATTTCACAAGTTGCGACTGTATCTGCTAACAATGACCATGAAATTGGTAAAATGATTGCTGATGCTATGGATAAAGTTGGTAAGGATGGTGTAATAACAGTTGAAGAAGCAAAAGGAACAGAAACTGAAGTAAAAACTGTTGAAGGTATGCAATTTGATAGAGGATATTTATCGCCATATTTTGTTACAAATAGTGATAAAATGGAAGCAGAACTAGAAAATCCTTACATTTTAATTTATGATAAGAAAATTTCTGCCATGAAAGAATTATTACCTGTTCTAGAGGCTGTATCTCAAACAGGTAAACCTTTATTAATTATAGCAGAAGATATTGAGGGAGAAGCACTTGCTACTATAGTAGTTAATAAAATTAGAGGTGCTTTAAAAGTTGCTGCTGTAAAAGCTCCAGGTTTTGGAGACAGAAGAAAAGCAATGCTTGAAGATATAGCTATACTAACTGGTGGAACTGTAATTTCAGAAGAAAGAGGTTACAAACTAGAAAGTGCCACTATTGATTATCTTGGAACTGCTGAAAAGGTTAATATTGACAAAGACAATACTACTGTTGTCAGCGGAGCAGGAAAAAAAGCTGATATAGTTGCAAGAGTAAATCAATTGAAAAAACAAATTGATACTACTACGTCTGAGTATGATAAAGAAAAACTTCAGGAAAGATTAGCAAAATTATCTGGTGGAGTTGCAATTTTATATGTAGGTGCTGCTACTGAAGTAGAAATGAAAGAAAAGAAAGATAGAGTTGATGATGCATTACATGCTACAAGAGCTGCAGTTCAAGAAGGAATTGTTGCGGGTGGTGGAACAGCCTTTCTTAGATCAGTTTCATCATTAGATAAATTAAATTTAGAAAATGATGATCAAAATACAGGTGTTTTAATAGTTAAAACAGCTTTAGAATCACCTATAAGAACAATTGTAGAGAATTCAGGTGGTGAAGGATCTGTTATTATTCAAAAAATAAAAGAAGGTAAAGGCGATTTTGGATACAATGCTGCTATTGACAAATTTGAATCTATGTTCAAAGCAGGTATAATTGATCCAACTAAAGTATCAAGACTTGCTTTAGAAAATGCTGCGTCAATTGCTGGATTATTAATTACTACAGAATGCGTAGTTGTTGATGAACCTGAAACTGAAGCTCCTGCTGCACCAGCTATGCCTCCTGGAGGTGGAATGGGTGGAATGATGTAAGAATAACTTTCAAGTAATTTAGAAAGAGGTTAATTAAATTTTAACCTCTTTTTTTTTAATAACTAATTAAAATTAACATTCTTATTTTCTACTAAACCTATAATTCCATCTTCAATATTTATTAGATTTTTTATATTATTTTTCATGAGAATTGAAGAAGCAACACTTGACCTATATCCTGATCTACAGTAAATCATATAATTATCATTCATATCTAATTTACAAAAATCTTTTTCTAAATCGAAAAGCGGAATATTGATTGATGATTTAACATGCTTAGAATTATATTCATTTTCAGTCCTAACATCAATAAACTTATATCCTTTGTATTTATGAACGTATTCAGATGACTCTGATTTAAATTTAGAAATTAAAGGTTTTAAATGAACAATATTTAAGTTTTTATTATAAAATCCAATAATATTCTCAAAACCTACCCTTCTAAGTCTAGTAATACTTTCATTTTCATCACCCTCATTACAAATAATAATTAGTTTCTTTTTAACATCTAAAATATTAGCAGCAGTAATAGCATACCTTCCATTTAAAGGTACATTTATTGAATTTTTAACATGTTGCTTTGAAAACAAGATTGGGTCTCTAGTATCAATTAAGTTAACATTTTCATCTTTAAATAATTTAAAATCTGATATTAAAAGACTATCAAAATCATATAAGTGAGATTTATATCCATTTTTATTTAGCAAAGCTGAATCCCTAAAGTAATCGGGCGCTGGAGGTAAATTTTTTGTGATACTTGAAACAAAATCAGTTTTATTTTTAAACATTAATGCATAATTTGAAAGCTTCTGCTCCTTTAATGTAGAAAAGGTTTCCTCAGATAAATTTTTACCACATTGTGTTCCAGGTCCATGAGCAGGATAAATAATTATTTCCTCATCTAGTTTCATGATTTTATCATAAAGTGAATCGTACAACATTGAGGCTAAATCGTTTACTGATAAGTTATTATCTACAGCTAAATCAGGTCTACCAATATCACCAATAAATAATGTATCACCAGTAAATAAACATTTTTGATTATTTTTTTCATCAAAAAGAAGATAGCAGACTGATTCAAGAGTATGTCCAGGAGTATGAATCACTTTTATTTGAATATCACCTAATTTTATAATTTCACCGTCTTCTTTATTGATAGAATTAAAATTCGTATCAGCATGTGGACCAAAAATGATTGGAACATTATATTTATTTGATAGTTCAATATGACCTGAAATAAAATCAGCATGAAAATGCGTTTCAAGAATAAACTTTAATTCAGAGTTATTTTTATTAATTAACTCAACATACCCTTCAATATCTCTTATAGGATCTATAATAATCGATTCGCCTTTAGACTCAATATAATATGAAGCTTGCGATAAACAATTTGTATAAATCTGCTTAATGATCATTATTTCTTAGAATTTTTTAAATATTCATCCCAACTTTGACTTTTCCAGTGATCTTCTCCAATATATTTTAATACCAAATTATAAAAATTTGGTTTATGATAACCAGGTAATAAAGTTATTAATTGATAGTTTTCATCTAAAAAAATAGTCATTGGATAAGATAAGTTTCCATTGGTTAAATAATATGCAAGTTCATTTATCCCTTTTCTACCAGATCTTACGTATTTATATAAATTATTATTAAAGGTTACAGAATTTTGATATTCTGCATCAAACTTAATAGCAATAAAATTATTATTTATATGAGATATAACATCTGAATCTGTAAAAGTATTTCTATCCATTACCTTACACCAACCACACCAATCAGTATATAAATCTATTATCATTTTTTTGCCATTATTATTTATTTGAGTATTATTATCTAGTTCGATCCAATTAACTTTTGACTGTGAAAGAACTTCACCTGAATGTAAAATATATAGACAAAAAAATATAACAAATAACCTCATGAAAAAATCTATTAATCGAGATCAAGCAATATTAATATTAAATAATATGCTTTCAAACAAAAGTTTAATTATTCATTCTTATAGTGTTGCATTAGTTATGGAGTATTACGGTAAAAAATTAAATGAAAATGAAGAGATATATTATATAACTGGACTCCTTCATGATGCTGATTATGAAAAATATCCTAATGATCATCCTAACATTATTGTTAAAAAACTTAAAGAAATGAATGAAAAAGAAATAGCATATGCAATTTCATGTCATTACTCTAAATGGGGTATTGAAACAAAGAGTAAATTGGACAAATATCTATTAGCATGCGATGAATTAACAGGGTTTATTGTTGCATGTACTAAAGTTAGACCTAATGGGATATCCGATTTAAAACCTAAATCTGTTAAAAAAAATCTTAAGAAAAAATCATTTGCTGCATCAGTTGATAGAAATGAAATAAAAAAAGGAATAGATTTAATTGACTATGATTTAGATGAACACATATCAAATATTATAAATGTATTAAAGATAAATGCTGATTTCCTTGAATTAAAAAGCTAATTCTAAGGATACGGGACAATGATCTGAACCAAAGTATTCATTATGAATTTCTGTAGATAGTATATTATGAGAAAGATTAGGAGAGATTAAAAAATAATCAATTCTCCATCCAACATTTCTTTCTCTAGATCTAAATCTATAATTCCACCACGAATACTTAATATTTTCTGGATTTTTCTCCCTGTATATGTCAATAAAATTACTATCTAAAAACCTTTGAAGACCATCTATTTCGGTTTGTGTATAACCAGCAGATTTATTATAATTTGGTTTGGGCCTGGCAATGTCAATTTCTTTATGTGCTACATTTAAATCACCAGTTATTATAGTAGGTTTCTCTTTTTCGGATTCTAGACAAAAATTCAAAAAATCCTCGTCCCACTTTTTTCTGTAATCCAATCTTTTTAACTCTTGACCACTATTAGGAACATATACATTAATCAGATTAAAATTTTCAAACTCAGCCTTTATAACTCTTCCTTCTTGATCATGTTCAAATATACCAATGTCATTACTAGTTTTTGACGGTGATTTTTTTGATAAAATTGCTGTTCCAGAATAACCTTTTCTTGCTTTTGATGAATTCACATGATACCCATATCCATCTAAAACTGAAAGTGCTTTTAACGCATCTTCTTCTCCTGCTTTAGTTTCCTGAAGACATATAATATCAGGATCTATTTCATTAATATCTCTGAGAAAATCCTTTTTAATAATAGCTCTTATACCATTAACATTCCATGAAATAATCTTAATTGATGACATAAATCATTTTAATTTACCTTCATCTCTCATTTTTTTTCTAATCTTAGTAGCACTTATTGAGTGAGTTGCCTCATCAAAAACTTCCTCATCGAATGCATAACCAACTCCTCGACCGTAAGTAATATTTACGATGTTTGGAACAAGCATTATTTCATAATCCACTCCCCTCTTAAAATTATCTTTAATTAATCCATCTTCAATATTTTTACAGACAGCATCCCAATCAAATGGATTATCATCTTGTCCATCTCCTCCTGATGCACCTTGAACA
>JAYNOQ010000078.1:0-6407 GCA_038113315.1 Flammeovirgaceae bacterium
CTGCTGTCGCAAGACAAGGTGCAGACACTTGGATGACCAGAATGTGGTGGGATAAATAATAAATTAATTTTATTATAATTATATTTAAGGGAGGTTTTTTAACCTCCCTTTTTTTTTTGAAATATGAGGAATTTGACAAATACTTTATTTATCTTTTTATCCTATATTAATTTTTCGCAAGAACCTCTTTTTAAACTTTTAAATTCTTCTGATACTGGAGTTGATTTTATTAATAAGTTGACTGAAACCAAGGAAGAAAATATAATTACCTATGAATATTTTTTTAATGGAGGTGGAGTTGCAGCAGGGGATTTTAATAATGATGGATTAATTGATTTGTATTTTACCTCCAATCAAGAATCTGATAGAATTTATTTAAATAAAGGAAATCTAAAATTTGATGATATAACACAAAAGTCAGGTATTTCCTCTAAACAAGGATGGAAAACAGGTGTAACTCTAGCAGATGTAAATGATGATGGCTGGCTTGACATATATATTTCTTATTCCGGAAATTTCCCCAAAAATCAAAGAAAAAATAAACTCTACATAAATCAAAAAAATCTAACTTTTAAAGAGTCTGCTTCTAAATATGGAATTGATGATTCTGGGAACACCACCCAATCCGTTTTTTTTGATTATGATAAGGATGGTGATTTGGATCTTTATGTTTTAAATCACAATACCAAAGTAATGCGCAACTTTAACGCTCAATATGCCAAGACTTTAATTGATGAAAATGCAGGAGACCGACTCTATGAAAATCTTGGTAATGGAAAATTTACTGATGTAACATTGTTAGCTGGAATTTCTTCAAATCCCATTGGCTATGGTTTAGGTATAGTTATTTCAGATTTTAATAACGATAATTGGGATGATATTTATGTCAGTAATGATTACGTTGAGGAAGATTATATGTATATAAATAATCAGGATGGAACTTTTTCAAATCAATTAAAGTCTCAATTAAAACATATTTCTAATTTTTCAATGGGGGTTGATGCGGGAGATATTAATAATGATGGACTATCGGATATTGTGACTTTGGATATGCTTCCAGAAGACAATAAAAGACAGAAATTAATTTATGCACCAGATAATTTTGAACTTTATAATAATATGGTTTCAAATGGATTTCATCATCAATCTATGAGAAATATGCTTCAATTAAATAATGGAAACAATAGTTTTAGTGAAATTGGTCAGCTAGCTGGAATTTCAGGAACTGATTGGAGTTGGGCAGCTATAATAGCAGATTATAATAATGATGGTTATCAAGACTTGTACGTATCTAATGGATACTATAGAGATATGATTAATAGAGATTTTATGAAGTTCTATGTTGACGAAAGAATGAAGTATTTAGATGGAAATAGTGATGAAAATATGTTTACAATTTTACAAGAAGTTGAGTCAACACCTCTTCAAAATTATTTCTTTTTAAATAATAAAAACCTATCATTTTCTAATAGAACCATTGACGATGGTTTTGAAGGAGTTGATTTTTCACACGGTGCTATATATGCAGATCTTGACAATGACGGAGATCTAGAAATTATTGTGAATTGTATGAATGAAGAAGCTAAAATTTTTGAAAACATGTCAACTCAGAATAACTCAAATAATTACTTTTCAATTGATTTAACACAAGAAAAAAACAAGAATTCTATAGGGGCAAAAGTTTTAGTTTATTCTGAAAATGAAATTCTTAGACGAGATGTACAAACTTCAAGAGGGTTTCAATCTTCATATCTTGGTCCTATTCATTTTGGTTTGGGAAAAAAAGAAATTGATTCTGTTAAGATAATATGGCCTGACCAAACCTATCAAAATATTAAAACCAACAACCTCTTAAATTCAAAAATTAAGGTCACCAAGAACACAACTATTAAATATGAATTTGACAATAAATCAAAAATTTTTAATGTTCGTTATAATAAGCTCAATTACAAACATGAAGAGTTGTTAGTCAATGATTTTAAAGTTCAACCTTTACTTCCTTATATGATATCTTATCATGGTCCAAAAATTAAAATGGTTGATTATAATAATGATGGGTATAATGATCTTTTTATAGGAGGTCCAGAGGGAAGCTCACCAGTTTTATTTGATCAAAATAAAAATGGAGTATTTGTCAAAAGCGATCAGCCTGATTTTGATAACAGTTCTCAGTTTGAAGACACTAATGCTTGTTTTTTTGATGCAGACAACGATGGAGATTTAGATTTGTATATTGTATCAGGGGGATTTGCTGAAAAAGATTCTGGATTACCATTAAATGACAGATTATATATAAACGAATCAGGAACTTATAAACTTTCCTCAAATATCCCAATTGATAATTATGTAGGTTCAGTTGCTGTACCTTGGGATTACGACAGCGATGGAGATATAGATTTATTTATAGGCACAAGAGTAAAACAAGCCGAGTTTCCCAAATCGGATTCCTCTTTGATTTTAAATAATAATGGCAATGGTGAGTTTTCTTTATCAGATTTTGACTTTTTAGATAAGATTGGGTTAGTTACTGATGCCCAAATTGAGGATATTGACGGTGATGGTATCCAAGAACTTATTGTAGTTGGAGATTGGAACTATCCACGTATTTATAAATATATTAATTCAGATATTATAGAATTTACCTCATTATTTTTTGAAGAAAATTTACACGGTTGGTGGAATACTCTTGAAATAAATGATTTAGATAATGATGGTGATTATGATTTAGTTTTAGGTAATTGGGGAACTAATAATCTTTTTAAACCTACAGTACAAGAACCAATGGAATTATACTATGATGATTTTGACAAGAATGGCTACATAGATCCAATATGGTGTTATTATATTCAAGGAAAGTCATACCCAAATGTTTTGAGAGAGGAATTAACAGATCAAATTGTTAGTTTAAGAAAAAAATTTGTTACATATGAAGAATACTCAACAGCTACTTTAAATGATATTTTTACAAAAGAACAAATTTCTAAATCTCCGAAACTAATGACTGATTTTCTTGAAACAGTTTGGTTTGAAAATATTGATGGTAAATTCAAACTAAAAAGATTTCCTGTTGAAGCTAATTTTTCATCTGTTAACTCAATTCTTATTGATGATTTTGATGATGATGGAATTAAAGATATTTTAATGGGAGGTAACTCTGAATATAATAGAGTTAGAATTGGAAAGTGTGATTCATCATTTGGTATTTTCTTAAAAGGTACAGATACTGGAGAATTTAAATTTATTGAAAATAGGTTGACTGATATCTCGTTTGAAGGATCTGTTAGGTCTCTAAATTCTTACACATCAAATGGTAAAAAAAGAATTGTTGTTGGGCTAAATAATTCATATCCATTGGTCTTAACTTTAGAAGATGCAGATTAGAACTATTATTTTTTTGTGTTTTTTTAGCTTTTCTTTTGGTCAGACCACAAAAGAATATGTCTCCGAGCTAAAGAAAATTACTGATGTAATGGTATATGATGTAACTTCACCCGTAGCTGCGGCTAGATACTATTCTTATATTAACTTAACTTCTTATGAAATTTTAGCTTCTAACTCATCCAAGCATAATAGTTTTTCAAATTTTTCAAAATTTCAAATACCAACTAATACATCAATTAAACAACTAAGTAAATTCGCATACTTATATGGCATGCTTTATACTGGATCAAAAATTTTGCCCTCAGGTAATAAACTCAATGATTCAAGAGATATTTATAAAAGTAAATTAACCAAAGAAGAAATTTTGTTTGTAGAAGAAGTTGGAAATCAAATCTTAGAATATGCTCAAAATGACGGATTCTTTCAACTAAATAATTTAAAAAGATATACTCCTAAGCGAGGAGATGGTTTTTGGCAACCTACTCCACCCGCTTTCATGAGTGCGATAGAGCCAAATTGGAATACAATGAAAACTTTCTTTATTAAATCTTCAAATCAATTTTTAACTAACAAGCCGGTTGCTTATAATCTTGCCAAAGATTCACAATTTTATGAGTTAACTATGGAAGTTAAAAATGTAGTTGAAGAGAACAGTAAAGAAAAAAATGAAATTGCTGCTTTTTGGGATTGCAATCCTTATGCAATTTCACAAATTGGGCATATTGAATTTGGTTTGAAACAATTATCACCCGGTGCCCATTGGATAGGTATTGCCGGAATCGCAGCAATAAAAGAAAAATTAACAATAGAAAAAACGATTATAATTCATACTCTTTTATCTACCACTCTCCATGATTCTTTCGTTGCATGTTGGGATGAAAAGTATAGATCTAACAGAATAAGGCCAGAGACGGTAATTAATAAATATTTTGATCCATCATGGAAGCCTCTTTTACAAACTCCACCTTTTCCTGAGTTTGTTTCTGGACATAGTGTAATTTCAACTGCCGCTGGCGAAATTCTTACAAAATTTTTTGGTGAGAAATTTAGATTTAAGGATAATACTCAAAAAGAATTTAACTTAAAATCTAGAAAATATAAATCTTTTAGACATGCAGCTCAGGAAGCCTGTATTTCTAGACTGTATGGTGGAATTCACTTTATGGATGCAATTACTGATGGAGCTTGGCAAGGAAAAGAGGTGGCAAATTTAGTTATAAATAAAGCGGAAAATTTTATAGATTTTAATTATTAATGAATATTTTTCAGTAATGAATAGATTTTTTTTATTTCTAGTTATATCTATGTCTTCTAGTTTATTCTCTCAAAATGATCACATCAAAACGGATATCAAATTGGTTGTAGGTATCGTAGTTGATCAAATGAAATATGAGTATATACCTAGATATTGGGATAAATATTCAGAAGGAGGGTTTAAAAGATTGGTTAATGGTGGCTTCTTAGCAAAAAATGCTCATTATTCCTACTATCAAACATCTACTGCCCCAGGTCATGCTACAATTGTTACAGGAACATCTCCTAGCTATCATAGGATTGTTGGAAATTCTTGGTTTGATAGAAAATTAGATAAAAATATTTATTGCGTTGATGATGACAGATTTAATCCGATTGGAACTAAATCAAATATTGGGAAAAAATCTCCGAAAAATTTACAATCAACAACCATTTCAGATGAAAATAGAATTTTTACCAATTTTAAAGGAAAAACTATCAGTGTCTCTTTTAAGGATAGAAGTGCAGTTTTATCTGGAGGGCATACTGCAAATGGTGTCTATTGGTTTCATTCATCAAATGAAGGAGTATTTGTAAGTAGTTCTTATTATTTTAATAAACTACCTGATTGGGTAGAAAAATTTAATAATTCTAGAAAAGTTGATGAATACATAAAAACTTGGGATACACTTTATAAGATAAAATCTTATACTGAGAGCGGATCTGATTTAAATAATTATGAAGGAAAATTTTTAGGACAAAATGCCAGCTTCCCTTACGATTTAAAAACACTTTCAAAAAAAGAAAATGGAGATACTGATTATCAAGCCATAACTACAAGTCCATTCGGAAACACTTTTTTAAAAGATTTTGCTTTAGAAGCTTTAAAAAATGAGCATTTAGGAGAGGATAAACATATTGATTTCTTACACGTTAATTTTTCTTCACCTGATCACATAGGTCATAAATTTGGTGTAAATTCAAAAGAAGTTCAAGATACTTATTTGAGATTAGATTTAGATTTAAAAGATTTGATTAATAATCTTGACAAAAAAGTAGGAAAAGGGAAATACTTAATTTATTTAACGTCAGATCATGGAGCTACGCATGTCCCTAAGTTTTTAATTGACAACAAAATACCATTAAAAGAATTAGATTTGAGAGACTCTTTGCGTAAAAAAGATTGGTCAAATTTGATTAAGGCATATTCAAATAATTATGTTTTTTTAGATAAAGAATTAATTGATAAAATGGAAATTGATTATGAAGATGCTAAAGAATTAGTAAAAAATGGATTAAAAGAAATAGATGGAGTTTATGAAGTTTATGATATAAATGACGATGATTATATGTTTGGTGATGGTTATTATCAAAGCTTAATTAAAAACAATAGTCATCCTGACTTAATTGGAGATTTAGTTGTTTTTATAAATCCAATGTATACTGCAAGGTATAATTCTATGGGATCTTCACATGGCACTCAAGCATTTTATGACACACACGTCCCTATAATATTTTATGGAGCTGGTATTAAAACAGGATATTCTAATGATATTATTAATGTTAAAGATATTGCACCTACAATTGCCAGTATAATAGGTATTGGAGCTCCTGTTTCAACAACTGGAAAAGTAATCAGTGATGCGATTAAATAGTATTATTTTATTTTTAACAATTCTTTTGTTTTCATGTGATGATTCATCTGAATTCGATGTCGTTATTGTAGGTGGTGGAGCTGGTGGAACTTCTGCTGCAATACAGTCTGCTCGAAATGGAGCTAAAACTCTTCTAAT
>JAYNOQ010000079.1:0-6167 GCA_038113315.1 Flammeovirgaceae bacterium
ATATAATTGATCAAAATAATCAGAGGCATAACACTCAGAATCCCATTGAAATCCCAACCACGCTATATCCTTTTTAATAGCATCGATAAACTCTGTACTTTCTTTCTCAGGATTAGTATCATCAAATCTTAAATTTACTGGAGCGGAAAATGTTTTTCCAAAACCAAAATTTAAACAAATTGATTTAGCGTGTCCAATATGTAAGAATCCATTTGGCTCAGGAGGGAATCTAAATCTCAGATCTGTATTATCTAACCCATTACTCAAATCATTTTTGATAATTTGCTCTAGAAAGTTTTCATTTAAATTTATTGAATCTGAATTGTTCATTGAGAATCTTATAAAGATGAGTCATCTTTTAAAACTTTATCTGAAAGATCACTTTTAAACTTTCTTAATTTATCTGATAACGTATCGTTATTTAAAGCTAAAATTTGAGCAGCAAGAATACCGGCATTCCTAGCTCCGTCAAGAGCAACAGTAGCTACAGGCACCCCTGAAGGCATTTGTAAAATAGATAAAACCGAATCCCATCCATCAATAGAATTTCTTGATTTAATTGGAACACCAATAACTGGAAGATGAGAATTTGAAGCAACCATTCCAGGTAGGTGAGCAGCACCACCTGCACCTGCAATAATTACACCAACTCCATTACTATGAGCATTTTTACTATAACTCATCATTTTTTCTGGAGTTCTATGAGCAGAAACTATATTAACTTCATGATCAACACCTAATTCTTTCAAAATATTTACAGCATCTTCCATTACTGGATAGTCTGATTTGCTTCCCATTATAATTCCAACTTTAGCCATTGGTTCTCGATTTAACTTTTATTGTTTGTTTTATAAGTTTCGCTTTTTCGTAAGCTTCTTCAAATTTATCACAAATTATTGTTACATGCCCCATTTTTCTATTCGGTCTTGTTTCTTCCTTACCATAAATATGAAGATTTGCTGACTTAATTTTAAATATAGATTCAATACCTTCATAAAAAACTTTTCCGATATGCTTCTCATCACCAACTAAATTTATCATAATAGCACATCCACTATGTTTAGTATCACCTAGGTCTAAATTAAATATGGCTCTTAGATGTTCTTGATACTGTGAACTACCACAAGCTTCAATTGAAAAGTGACCACTATTATGAGGTCTTGGAGCAATTTCGTTAACATAAATTTTATCCTTAGTCAAAAACATTTCAACAGCTAACACTCCAACTAAATCTAATGATTCTGCAAGTTTAACCGCTAGTTCTTTAGCTTCTTTATTAGCTTCTTCAGAAATGTTTGCAGGGCTAATAACAAACTCAACCTGGTTAGATTTACTGTTAAATTCCATTTCAACTGTCTCAAAACAATTAACCTTACCGTCTGAATTTCTTGAAACAATTACACTAAGTTCTTTATCAAATGGTACCACCTCCTCAATTATCATTTCAGAGTCTGGCAGAGAATTAATATCTTCAGTTGAGTTTAAAATTTTTACTCCAAAACCGTCATACCCAAACTTTGTTTTTTTCCAAACACATGGAAATGAGATTTCATTCAAAGTAAAAGACTTTTTAAGGTCACTAACTGACTTAAAAAATCTAAAGTTAGATGTAGGGATTTTATTATCAACAAAAAAAGACTTTTGAATATTTTTATCTTGAATGATTTTTAGTGTTTTAGGTTTAGGAAAAACTAATTTACCATCTCTCTCTAGAGCTTCAAGAGCTTTAACATTAATATGCTCTATTTCAAATGTGATAATATCACAATCTTTACCAAAATTATATACAGTATCAAAATCATTAAAGTCACCCAAAACAAATTTATCTGAAATTGACTTACAAGGTGATTTTTTGCTAGGATCTAAAACCGATGTAGAGATATTCATTTTATTGCATTCTGAAAGCAACATTTTACCAAGTTGACCTCCACCAACTATCCCCAACTTCTTATCTAAATTTTCAGTTTTCATTTACAAAAATACACTAATTTCAATTTAAAATTAAATAGGTTGAAACGTTGATATAAAATATAATGATATAATAAAGAATAATTATTTTTTGAGATGATCCTTTATTTCATCTAAGGTTATTTTCCCTTCATAGAAAGCTCTACCAAAAATAGCATTATGTACTCCAATATCTTTCAATTTTATTAAATCCTTTATGCTTCTTATGCCTCCTCCAGTAGTTAGATTAATATTAGGATATTTTTTCAGAATTTTTTTATATAATATAAAAGGAGGACCATCCAAAGAGCCATCTTTTGAAATATCGGTTACCTTAATATATTTTAAACCTTTTTTGTGAAAATATTTTATATGATCCATAGGATCAATTTTAGTTTGATATTTCCAACCATTAATTCTTAGACTTTTATTTAAAATATCTACTGCTAAAACAATTTTTTTATAACCCCAAGTCGTTAAACAATTTAAAAATAACTCTTTATCATATACAGGCATGCTTCCTAAAGTTACCTTTTTTGCACCATTGATAAATGCATTGCTGACTTGCTCACTATTTCTCATCCCTCCAGAATAGTTTATTTTAATTTTAGAAAACTGACTCATCATTTCTAATAAATTAAAATTATTTTTTTCATGCATCTTAGCTGAACCAAGGTCAACTACGTAAGCCTGCTTAATGCCAACAGATTCAAATTTATTTAGTAAGTCGATAGGACTTTCATGATATACTTTTAATGTCCTAAAATCTCCAGATTTAATATTTACAGTTTTATTATCCTTTATGTATATAGAAGCTATAAGGTTCATACCCCATTAATAGTGCAAAAAAAATTTAAATGCAAACAATTAATCTAAAATCAGCAATTTAAACCCATGGCCATGGATTGTTTTAATCTCAATTTTTGAATCCGATTTTAAATATTTTCTAAGTTTAGCGATATAAACATCCATACTTCTAGCATTATAATATGAATCATCTCCCCATATTTTTATTAATGCGGCATTTCTATCAACCTTATTATTCACATTAATACAAAATAATTTTAAAAGTTCATTTTCTTTTGTAGTTAAAGAATATTTTTTATTGTCCTTATCAATCAATAAATTCTGGTTATGTAGATATGAATATGAACCTAAACTAAATTCCTGAGGTAATTTCTTTGAATCTTTTTCAGGAACTCTTTTCATGATAGCCTCAATCCTTGCAAGCAACTCTTCAATACTAAATGGTTTAGTTAAATAGTCATCCGCTCCAAGCTTAAATGCCTTTATAATATTATCTTTTTGAGATTTAGCAGTGAGAAATATAATAGGAATATTTTCATCAACTTTTCTAATATCTCTAGCTAAAGAAAAACCATCTTTTTTTGGCATCATAACATCCAGTAATAATATGTCCCAAGAATTGTTTAAAAATTTATCTAATCCATCTTCACCATCAATAGCTAAACTTATTTCAAAGTTTTTTGCTTCTAAATATTCTAGGAGAATTTTTCCAAGATTAGGGTCATCTTCAACTACAAGAATTTTTATTTTATTCATTTTATATTTTTAAAGCTAATTTCAAATTTACTTCCTTTATTCAGTTGACTTTCAACTTTTATAGTGGCGCTATGCTTTGCAATAATATTTCTAACATAAGATAATCCTAAACCAAAACCTTTTACGTTATGAATATTACCTTGCGGTTCTCTATAAAATTTATCAAAAATTTTATCAAGATTACTTTTTCTTATTCCAATACCTCTATCTGAAACTATAACGAATAGTTTATCATTTTTATTTTCTGTATTTATTTCAATGTGAGGAATATCAAGTGAATATTTATTTGCATTTTCAATTAAATTATTAAATACGTTTAGTAAATGGTCATAATTACCCGAAATAATAGAATTTTCGGCATTTAAATTTTGAAGTATTTTGCCTTTTCTTTTCTCAATCTTAAATTGATTTATCTTAAATGAATCATTAATAATTTTATGAATATCTAACTTGTCAAAATCAATTTCGTAATTTTTTTTCTCTGTTTTGGCAATACTTAAAACCTTTTCAACCTGACCACCGAGTCTTTTGTTCTCATCGTTTATGATTTTAACATAATTTTCTTTAGAATCTTTGTTGCTAATTTCTTTATCTAATAAAGCTTCACAGGCAAGAGAGATAGTTGAAATTGGAGTTTTCAGTTCATGAGTCATATTATCTATAAACTCATTTTTAATTTCAGATAACTTTTTCAACTCAAATACTTTAAGAATAACATAATAGAAGCATAAACCTATTATCAATAAAAATATTCCTGAAAAAATCATATTAAAAAAATTACTTTCTTGAAGATATTGTTTTTGATTAGGAAAAAACAAATAAAGATCTAAGTTTGAATCCATTAAATCATTTTGGAAGAGATTTATTTTAAATTCTGATTTTAATATTTCTGGAATCTCAGCACTAGCAAGTTCCACTTTGTTTTCCTCATTATTAAAAATCATAAATTCGTAGTCAAGTTTTAAATTCATTTGAGACAAGTTGACCATTATCATCTTGTCTAAAAATTTAATATCAAAATCAGATGTAATTGTTCTGTCATTAGTTAGAAGCTTATTTAATATTATTTGAATCATTTCTGAACGATCAAGAATTTTATCGATTTGACTTTGAACAGCACTATCTAGTGACAAATCATCCATATCCTCTATCTGAATTGAAGCATTAATATTAGAACTCAAATCAGAATTCTGATCATCTCCAGATTCAATATCAAACTGAAATGAATTTTTTGTGGAAATAAATTTAGTAGAATCAAGGGTTTCTTTGTTGAAAGTTGATTCGATTAACTCAATCCCTCCTCTATCATTACTTCTTCTTATTCTTAAGGTTGCCTCTAAATTATCCTTTGTCAAATTAATTATTTCTTTTTCTTCTAGCCTTTCATTAATCATATATAAAACATGTTGAATGTCTTGTTTAAACCTATCTTCATTTAATCTATTGAGGTCTGTGATCCAATTAAATTGAACAAAAAGAATTGATACAAGAGAAAGTATCAACAAGACAATAATAAAGGTAAAATTTCTTTTGTTCATCTAACAAATTTACTTAAACTAAAACATTGAATGATTTTAGTGTGGATTTTTAATTATTTTTAACAATTGGGTGATTAGCTCAGTTGGTTCAGAGCACTGCCTTGACAGGGCAGGGGTCACTGGTTCGAATCCAGTATCACCCACAAATCAAAATTTCTCATTAATTGACACAGAGTTTGCGTTAGTTTCTTTCTTCATTTTTTCAAGTTGTTCTAACAACTTATCTTTAATCTCTATTTTTAAACTTGAAAGATCATTTAATTCACCAGGGTCTTCAACAAGGTTATATAACTCAGCTCTGTTAGATTCATAATCAAATATTAATTTCCAGTTACCAGAACGAATAGCTGAACCAGGCTTCCATAGGCTTCCATGATAGTGAGGGAAGTGCCAATAAATATTGTCTCTATCAATTTGATACTTTTCTAAGAGTCTAGGCAATAAACTTATTCCATCAATTTTGTTTTCATTTCTTATCCCTGCAACATCTAGAATGGTTGGAAAAAGATCATAAGAAACTGTTATATCATCCACTATTTCCTTCTCAAAATTTCCGGGTAACTTAATTAGTTGTGGAATTTTAATTCCACCCTCATATAACCATCCTTTACCTGCTCTAAGAGGATAAACAGATGTTGGAGCAACTCTTCTAAGAGTAGATAAACCTCCATTATCTGAAGTTAAAATAATTAATGAGTTTTCAAACAACTCATTATCTCTTAGTTCCTTTATTAATTTTCCAATATTTTCATCTACAGCATAAACCATAGACGCATAATTAGCATCAGTCTGATTTACTCTTGTTAATGCATCTCCCTCATCTCTTATTCTTACAAGGTTATCATCCATTACTGATAATTTTTCTTTGAAATAATTAACATATTCTAAGTTTGCTTGAATTGGTGTGTGTACATTATAATATGAAAGAAAAAGAGCAAAAGGCCTACTTGAATCTCTATTATTAATTAAACCCAAAGCCTCGTCTGTTAACCTATCTGTTAAATATTCTCCCTCAGGTCCATCACTGAGTTTAGGGTTTTTGTAAGGAGAATAATATCCTCCCATCGGACTACCCTTTTCAAATCCACCAATATTAATGTCAAACCCATGATCTTCAGG
>JAYNOQ010000080.1:0-6087 GCA_038113315.1 Flammeovirgaceae bacterium
GATGGCTAACACGGTTGAAGATCCAAACCACGACCCAAATTTATACAGCGAAATTAGTTTTAGTTCCTGCACTCCTTAGAAAATTATTGAAGAGAATTATATCGTAAAAAGGTATAAAATCCACCAAATACATTTTCAGATGAAATTTTTGTTGTAAATGTTATTGGTGATGAATAATTCATCATTTTTTACCTTTTAGAGCTTTATTAAAAAAATCAATTCAAATTAATAATAGAGCACTTCAAGTTAATCTTTAGTTGCTTCGCTATATTAAATAATCAAATTCTAAAATGTTCTTTCTAGATTTATTAACAAAATAAATAAATTATGAAAACAATCTTTATAAGCACATTATTTCTATTGACCTCAACTACAATATCTGCACAAAATTTTGAATTTGATAAAGAGAAAGCCAAAGCTTCAGTTGATGATCAAATAAAATATTTAAATCTAGATGAAGATAAAAAAACATATTTTATAAAAATTAATGAGAAGTATCAACTAAAGCTGGAAGATATTAGAAATAGTAGCAAATCACGATTTGAAAAGTTTCAAGATTTAAAACAGCTAAGTAAAGAAAAAGACGATGAAATAAAGACTTTATTGAATAAAGTAGAATTTAAACTATATAAGAAGTATCAAAACCAAATTAGAGATAAAATACCAATCAATTAAATTAGGAACTAGAAATATTTTAATTGTTAAATTACTCCAACCATTTTGAGTGATATGTACATTACTAACAAAGAAAACAATTCAATTTTTTATGTATCTGTTTTTATTTCAATAATCCTCAATTTCCATAGAGTTGTTAGTGGATTTAATGAAATAAACATCATTTTAGGTTATACCTGGAATTTCAATATTTATGAACTGATTTTTCAGATTCTATTTCAAATTTTATTTTGTTATTCTATTGGATTTATATTTTTGAAGAGGTTTTATTATGTCATTTCAGGAAATTTACTAAATATTAGAACGATTTTAATTTTTACACTAATTGTTTTAGCATTTTGGTCTCTAGGCTCATCTCTCCAACTCATAATCTATGATAATGTAATCAGTCAAAATATATTTTATAAAGCCTATCTAATAAGGATTACATTAAGTGGGGTTTTAATGTTGCTCTCAGTTAAATTTTTATATTTAAATAAACAAAATAACCTTAAAGAATTAGAAAATGAGAAATTAAAATCTTCTTATTTAAATTCTAAGTTAGAAAATCTTAAAGATCAGATCAATCCACATTTTCTCTTTAATTCATTTGCAAACCTATCTGCTTTAATAGATGAAAATCAAAAAACAGCTAAAAAATACCTTTCAAATTTGTCAGATGTTTTTCGGTACTCACTCAATAATTCTAATGAGCAAATAGTTAATCTAGCAGATGAGCTGGAATTATTAAATTCTTATATTGAATTATACAAAATAAGAATTAAAGATGGTTTGACATTGATTGTAGATTTAAATGATAAAGAAAAAAAAATTCTTAGTATGTCATTACAGCCTCTACTAGAAAATGTGATTAAACACAATGAAATATCAAAGGAGAAGCCAGTAACAATAGAGCTTAAACAAAGAGGAAATTTATTTAGTTTTAAAAATAATCTAAACCAAAGGAATAAAAGTGTAAGTGAAAATGGTATCGGTCTTTCTAACTTAAATGAGAGATACAAAATACTGGTTGGCAAAGAGATTGATATCCAAAATACTTCATCACAATTTATTGTAACATTACCATTAGTTTAAATCATTTCAATGAATATAGTAATTATAGAGGATGAACCTAAAATAGCAGATAGTCTGAAGTCGATTTTAATGGAAATAGATTCATCTTATACTGTGTTAAAGATGCTTTCAAGTGTTAAAAGTTCAGTCGAATGGTTAAAAGAAAATCAATCAAGCTGTGATCTCTTATTAATGGATATTCAGTTATCAGACGGGCTCTCTTTTGAGATTTTCAAAGAAATTAAATCTGTTACCCCAATAATATTTATCACTGCCTATGATAAGTATGCTCTAGAAGCTTTTGAAGTTAATGGTGTTGATTATATTTTAAAACCTTTTGATAAAACAAAAATTAAGCATTCATTAGAGAAATTCAAAAGTTTAAAGAATTCAATCTCAGGCCCTACAAACTCTGAAACTATAAAAAAATTATTGGACGTAATAGCTTCCAAAACAAGTTCTGAAACTAAAAAATCATATTTAGTATATCAAAGAGACAAACTTATTCCTTTAGCAGTTAAAGATATTGCATGGTTTTTTAAATCTAATCTTGTTACATATGCTTGTACTAATTCTAATAAAAAATATATAATTAATGATGCCTTAGACAAGATACAGAAGGAAATTTCTTCAGTAAGTTTCTATAGAGCTAATAGACAGTTCATTGTTAGAAAAAGCGCAATAGAAAATATTACTTTCCATTATAATGGCAGATTGATTGTTAATATTTTACCTAAACCAGACAAAAAAATAATTGTCAGTAAAGCAAAAGCAACAGAATTTAAAAAGTGGTTAAGTTAATAGTCCTAAATAATAGCTATCATTCTCCTTAAAGGATCAGTAAAAATCAAATAATAATTCTAAAGATGACACTTAATAATAAACTATTATAATAGATTGTAATTTGCTCATTTATTAAAAAAAAGACTTCATTAACTAAATTGTCAGCTTTAATAATTTATCAGAAATCCCACATCATATTCTTATGATTTTCACACTAAATTGATATGATGAAAACACCATTTATAAAGTTATTCTTTATTTTCTTAATCTCTTTTTTTACAGCCAAGAGTTATGCTAATTATTTTAATAGTAATCTAACTTCATTTCTTTTGGGCGATAAAATTCAAATGAATCAAATTACTATTAGCGGTGTCGTAAAAGATAAGGAAAGTGGAGAAACACTTCCCTTTGCTAATGTTTTTATAAAAGATACTAATATAGGCACAACAACAAATGGTGATGGGTTTTTCACATTATTTAATGTACCATCAGAAAATTCAACAATTCAGGTACAATACCTAGGCTATAAAGTAGAGACCTTAACACTAACAAAGGAAATAGTGAAAGATAAAATAACTATACTTCTTGCACCTGATTTTAACAAGTTAGATGAGGTAGTCATAAATACTGACTCAAGACAACAAATTATAAAAATGAATGAAAATGTAAGCCAGATATCTTTATCACCTAAAAGGTTGGCATCAATACCAAACTTAGGAGAAAAAGATATTTTTAGGGCCTTACAATTACTCCCAGGAGTAAGTGGCACTAATGAATCTTCTGCTGGCCTATATGTTCGAGGTGGAACTCCAGATCAGAATTTAGTTCTTTTAGATGGTTTTACTGTATATCATGTTGACCATTTTTATGGTTTCTTTAGTGCATTTAATAGTGATGCAATAAAAGATATCCAGTTATTTAAGGGTGGGTTTCCAGCTGAGTACGGAGGTAGAATTTCAAGTGTAATGGACTTAACTGGAAAAAGAGGAAATATAAATAAAGTAAGTTTTTCTGGAGGGTTAAGCTTAGTTAGTGCTAATGCTACTCTTGAGATTCCTATAGGAGAAAAAGCAAATCTATTATTAGCTGGTAGAAGGTCTTATACTGATATTATTAGAAGCGGATTATATAATAATATTTTTGATTTATATAATGACAATAATCAGAGTAATGGCACTAGATTTCCTAATTTTAATAACTTTCAGCAAAATCAGACACAACCTTCATTTTATTTTTATGATTTAAACACAAAGTTCAGTTACAATCCTAGCGATAAAGATATAATCTCGATTTCAATGTATAATGGAGAGGATAATCTAGATAGTTCTCGAAAAAATAATAACACTTTTGGATCAAATACAGATGGAGAAAGATCTATAACTACTGATATAAAAGATTTATTGAATTGGGGAAACTGGGGTTCAAGTATTCGTTGGGCAAGACAATGGAATGATAAACTCTACACAAACATTGTAGGAGCTTATTCCAACTACTTTAGTAACAGAAATAGAGTAAATGATGTTACTATTCAATTACCTGATACAACTAATAATTTCAAAACTGGATTAGTAGAAGATAATAATCTAAAAGATTATACTCTTAGGTTACATAGTGAGTATAAAATCAATTCAAAACATAGCTTAGAATTTGGTGGCCAGATAACAAAGAATGATGTTGATTACAACTATACCTTTAATGACACAATAACGGTTATAGACCAAAAGGATGAAGGTGTTTTGAACACAGTTTATTTACAGGATAAGTGGAGTCCATCAGAAAAATTAAATATAGTTGGTGGAATTAGAGCAACTCATTTTGATGTTACGGATGAATTTTATTATGAGCCTCGTTTTTCATTATCATACCAACTTAATGATAAATTGAAACTTAAAGGAGCTTGGGGAAGATATTATCAATTTGTAAATAGAATTGTTCGAGAAGACGTAACACAAGGAAGTAGAGACTTTTGGCTTTTAGCTGATGAGGAAAATAGTCCTATAAGTTTCTCTGAACACTTAATTCTTGGTTCAAGTTACGAAATTGATGACTGGTTATTTGATATTGAATATTTTGAAAAAGAAATGACAGGACTTACCGAATTTTCACTTCGTTTTCAATCAGCTCTAGGTGCTGATCCTAATGATCAACTATTTTTTGAGGGAACAGGTATATCAAGAGGTGTTGATTTCTTAATACAAAAAATGGTTGGTAAATTTACAGGTTGGATGGGTTATACTTTAAGTGAAGTAGTACACACATTCCCAGGTTTAAGTGATAAACCATTTTACTCTTTAAATGACCAACGCCATGAATTTAAATTAGTAAATGTACTTAAAGCAGGACGCTGGGATTTGGGTGCAACTTGGGTCTATGGAAGCGGAAAACCTTATACAGCACCTAATGGAATATATACAATTACTCTTTTAGATGGAACAAAAACAGAATATGTGAGCGTAGGAGATAAAAATGGACCTAGGCATGCTCCATATCATCGCTTAGATTTAAGTTTTACCTACAAATTTGATATAGGATCTGGTAAAGGAAGTATGGGCCTATCCTTATTTAACTTTTATAATAGAAGTAACACGTGGTATAAGGAATTTGAAGTGGTGAATGGTCAGGTAATAGAAACTAATATCAACTATATAGGGTTTACCCCTAGCCTATTTTTTAATGTGTCATTTTAAAATTAATAATAATGAAATCTTTCAATAAAATTTTATCTGTATTAAGTATTATAATTATTTCATCATGTGAAGATGTACCTGATTTTGAATTAGGAAAAAGTGAACCAGTTGTTGAGGCATTTATTTATGAAGGAGAACCAATTGATGATATTTATTTAAAAAAAACAACACCATTTAATTCTGGGAATAGTAGTGAACCAGAGATTATAACAGATGCGTTGGTAACCATTTCTAAAAATGATCAAGATTTCATTCTTTCAGCCAAATCAGACCAACCAGGAAGATATTTTTATGACGGAAATGATTTATCAATAAATATTGGAGAAAAGTACCAATTAGCTTTTGAGTATGAAGGGAAGATGATATCGTCAAATACAACAATACCTAGCGAACCTGAAGGAGTAAGTATATCACCTAAATCAGTAAGAATACCTGAAATAAAAACTTTATTAGATTTAAGGATTTTTAGAGAGTCGTTTCAAAAAACAATTGATATCGTCTGGAATAACAATGATGGTAGCTACTATTTTTTAGTGATACAAAATATAGAAAAAGGGTTTCCAAAGTCTATTGATCCAACAGATGTACTTGGTGGTTTAGGAATAAATTTTGAATTTACTACTTCACCAACCCAGGAGAGCACTTTGAGATTAAGACCACTAATACACTATACTCAGTATGGCACTCATAAAGTTACTATATATCATGTCAATAAAGAATATGCTTTGCTATATGAAACATCTGGTCAAGATTCAAGAGATTTAAATGAACCATATACCAACATTAATAATGGATTAGGAATTTTTTCAGGATTTTCTAGTCAGGAAGTTTACTTTGAGGTGACTAAGTAATAAAAAAATATTCGGTCGTCCTTTTGGTCGTCCTAACT
>JAYNOQ010000081.1:0-5649 GCA_038113315.1 Flammeovirgaceae bacterium
GGAATTAGACATGGAGAAAAAATGCATGAAACTCTTGTTACAAGTGAGGAAATGATTAGAGCAGAAGAAATAGGTGATTTTTTTAAAATTAAACCTGATTCAAGAGACCTTAATTATGAAAATTATTTTTCAAAAGGAGAAATTGATAAGATGCCAGAACCCTACAGCTCAAATAACACTTCAATTCTTGATAAAAATTCAGTTATCAATCTTTTGATGAGCTTATCCTTAGTTAAAGATGAATTAAAATCATAAAAAATTGAATATTTTAATAACTGGCAATAAAGGTTTTATAGGTCAACATCTAGTAAACACTTTAAAACACATTAATTTAAATAATTATAAAGTTTTACAATTTAGCAAAGAGGACTTTAAAAAACCTTCATTATTAGATAATAAAGTTAAAAGATCATCTGTAATTGTTCATCTTGCAGGTCTAAATAGACATAAAAATCAGTCTGAAATTTATAATGTAAATGTGCATATTTCAAAAGAATTAGTAAATTCTATAAAAAGAGTTGGTTTTAAAGGTAAATTAATTTTCACCTCTTCTATACAAGAATCACTTGATAATAGCTACGGTAAATCTAAAAAAGACTCAAGAAATTTATTTATTGAGGAATCTAAATTAAATGGATTTCTGTTTTCTGGATTAATTTTACCTAATGTTTTTGGCCCATTTGGTAAGCCAAATTATAACTCTTTTATACCAACTTTTTGTCAAAAAATTTGTAGCGAACAAAAAGTTGAAATAATTGAAAACACGAAAGTTCAATTAATATATATTGGTACTGTAATTGATCTCATAATCAATGAAATTGAAAGTAGAGATTCAGATTTTGAAATTCAAGTAAATCCTGAAAAAAATATAACAGTCAGTGAAGTAAAAGATATATTAATTGGATTTAAAAAAGAATATATAGAAAATAATACAATTCCTAAGCTAGAAAATGATTTTGAGCTTAATCTTTTTAACACATTTAGAAGCTTTATAAATATTCAAGATTTTTTCCCAATCAGATACAAAGATAATATTGATGAAAGAGGAAACTTTATTGAGATTTTACGAAGTAATTCCAAAGGACAGTATTCATATTCTACAACTAAACCAAACATTGTTAGAGGTAATCATTTTCATACAAAAAAAATTGAGAGATTTTCTGTAATAAAGGGAAAGTCTAAGATACAACTTAGAAGAATTGGAACGGATGAAATAATTGAACTTAAATTAACTGGAGATAATCCTTCTTATGTCGATATGCCTGTATGGTATACACATAATATTTCAAATATTGGAGATGAAGAATTAATCACATTGTTTTGGATTAATGAACCACATGATATCAATAATCCTGATACTTACACAGAAAAAGTGTAATTTTAAGTATGATAAATAAGTTAAAAGTTGTAACAGTTGTTGGTACAAGACCAGAAATTATTAGATTATCTGCCATTATCAAAAGACTTAATGAATCAGACTCAATTGATCACTACTTAATTCATACCGGTCAAAACTATGATAAAGAATTAAATGAAATATTTTTTGAAGATCTTAATTTAAAAAAACCTGATTATTATCTTGATGCTGCATCAGACTCTCCAAGCTCAACTGTTGGAAATATTTTAATTTCTTTGGAACCTTTATTAAAAAAAATTGATCCTGACTCTTTTTTAGTTCTTGGTGATACAAATAGTTGTCTTTCTTCAATAGTCGCAAAAAAAATGAAAATCCCCGTTTTTCATTATGAAGCTGGCAATAGATGTTTTGATCAAAGAGTACCTGAGGAAATTAATAGAAAAATAGTGGATGTAGTATCAGATATAAATTTGACCTATTCTAAAATTTCAAGAGATTATTTAATTGCAGAAGGTTTCCCACAAGATCAAATAATTAAAATAGGTTCTCCTATGAGAGAAGTGATTAATCAAAATAAAAAAAAAATAGACTCATCTAATATACTTAATAAACTAAATTTAAAAAAAGATAAATATTTCTTAGTATCATTTCACAGAGAGGAAAATATTGAATCAAAAAACTTTAAAGAGTTTCTAGTAACACTAGACCGCATAGCGGATATATATAAGTTGCCAATTATTTTCTCAACCCATCCTAGAACACAAAAAAAATTAAAAGATCAAAAATTTAAAAACAATAAATTTATCAACTTTATTAAACCATTAAGTTTTTCTGATTATAATAGTTTGCAAATAAACTCTCTTGTAACTCTCTCAGATAGTGGAACAATATCTGAAGAATCTTCTATATTGAAATTTAGAGCAATAAATATAAGGGACAATCATGAGAGACCTGAAGCAATGGAAGAAACATCCGTTATTATGACAGGGACTAATTCAGAAAGAATAATTCAATCTATAGAACTTATCAAGAATCAACAGGTTGATAACATATTAATAAATGTAGACGATTATGCAGCCGATAACATATCAATTAAAATAGAGAGACTACTTCTTTCATATACCGACTATATAAACAAAAAGGTTTGGAGAAAAGAATCTTAGTTTATACTAACCATTATTATCCAGAGAACTTTAAAATTAATGATTTAGTTAGATGGATAAAGGAGGACAATCATCATATTAGAGTAGTTACTCAAATTCCAAATTATCCTAATGGAAATTTTTATAATGGTTACGGATTTTTTTTAAAATCAAATGAAAGACTTAAGAAGCAAATAATTAATAGACTACCAGTTATTCCAAGAGGATCAGGAGCTAAATCACTTATAATTTTAAATTATATTTCTTATTTTATATCATCATTTATTTTCACCATTTACTTATTGATTTTCGTAAGGAAATATGACTATATAATAGTTCACCATACTAGTCCACCTTTAATTTCAATACATCCTATTTTTTATGGCATATTCTTTAGAACAAAAAAAATATATTGGGAGTTAGATGTTTGGCCAGAAACTTTAAGTTCTTTGGGGATAATAAAGTCTAATATCATAATTGATATTATAAAAAAATTAATGAAAAAAATTTATGCATGTTATGATTTAATATTAATAGGTTCAAAGCAATATAACGAAATTATAAAGCAGAGATATAAAGGAGAAATTCAATATTTTCCTAATTGGGCTGATCACCTTATTGAAAAAAAGTCTAATATAAAAAAAATAGATATCCATGTGCCTAAAGATCATAAAATCATAATGTATACAGGAAATATTGGATATGCTCAAAATTTTGATCAAATCTTGAAATTATGCTTTAGAACAATAAATAAAAAAATATATTGGGTATTTATAGGTGATGGACGATTCAAGTATAAATTATCTCAGATTATTGATAATAACCCTAAATTAAAAATTAAGCTTATAAACTCAGTTAAAGTTGATTTGATTAAATCGTATATAGATATATCTGATTTTACATTATTATCACTAAGTTCAAAAGGTATTTTTAATAAAACTGTTCCTGCTAAATTACAGACATATATGTGTCTATCTAAACCTGTAATTGGTATGATAAGTGGGGAAGCGAAAGAAATCATTTTAAATGCTAATTGTGGTATAATAATTGATTCATCTAAAATTGATGAATCTGTTGAAAAAATTATTGAATTGGTTAATTTTGATAAATCAAAAATCAATCTTCTTGGAGAAAATGGAAAGAGATATTATGACGAATACTTTAATTCGAGTTTACGAAAAAATGAAATAAAAAAAATAATAAGATGAAAAAAGTATTAGTAACAGGTGGAGCAGGGTTTATTGGATCAAATCTTATAAAAGAGCTGATAAGAAAAAATTATAATATTATTTCTCTTGATAACTATTCTACTGGTAGTAAAAATAATGAAGTAGAAGGTGTAACATATTATAATGCAGATATAACTAAAATTGACTCACTTGATACAGATTTTGATTTATGCTTTCACCTTGCTGCCCAGTCAAGGGTTCAGCCCTCTTTTGAAAACCCAGAGGAATCATTTCGAGTTAATGTACTAGGCACTACAAAAGTTATGGAGTTTGCAAAAAAAAATAATATTAAAGTTACTTATGCAGGATCTTCATCAAAGCACCATGACCCATCTGATTCTCCTTATGCTATGTACAAGTATCTGGGAGAACAGGTTTGTAAACTTTATAAAAAATCATATAATGTTAATGTTCAAATTGCAAGATTTTACAATGTTTACGGTCCTGGGGAAAGCATTGATGAAAAATATGGCAATGTTATTGGAATATGGAGATCAAAAGTTTTAAAGGGAGAGCCACTTCCTATTGTTGGAGATGGTAATCAAAAAAGAGACTTTGTGCATGTTTATGACATAGTTGACGGATTAGTTAAGATCGCATTATCCGAATTAAATCATGAAGATGCATGGGAACTTGGAACAGGAATTAATTATAGTATAAACGAACTTTTTAATTATTTCAAAGATAAATTTAATGTAACTTCTATAAGAATTCCTGATCAACCAGGGAACTATAGACAAACTCTTAGAGAAAATGATGATTCATTAAAATTGTTAGGTTGGGAACCAATGGATAGACTTAAAGATCATATAAATAATTTTAATTAGATTATGAAAAATGTTTTGATAACAGGTGGGGCAGGATTTATTGCACATCATTTAATCTATTATTTATTAAAAAACACAAATTGGAATATTATTTCACTTGATAGACTTGACTATAGTGGTAACCTTAATAGACTTGATAATATTATCTCAAAAGTTTCCAAAGTTGAAAAATCCAGGCTTAAGGTGGTGTTTCATGATCTAAAATCTGAGATAAATCCTTGGGTTAAAAAAGATTTGGGAGATATTCATATAATACTTCATCTAGCTGCAGGTTCTCATGTTGACAGAAGTATAGACTATCCAATGGAATTTGTACTTGATAATGTGGTTGGTACCGGTAATATATTAGAATATGCAAGAACAATTGATAAATCAAAAAAACTTGAAAGGTTCATCTATTTTAGTACTGATGAGGTTTTTGGTCCAGCCCCAAAAGGAGTAGATTATAACGAGAATGATAGATATAATTCAACTAACCCCTATAGTGCAACCAAAGCTGGAGGTGAAGAATTAGCAGTAGCCTATGAAAACACTTATAATCTTCCAATTTATATAACTCATACAATGAACGTTTTTGGTGAAAGACAACATCCTGAAAAATTTATACCCATGTGTATCAAAAAAATTAGAGACGGAGAGTCAGTAACTATACATTCAGACAAAACAAAAAAAATACCAGGCTCACGTCATTATATTCATGCTGAAGATGTTGCTGAAGCAATTTACTTTTTACTTACAAAAAAAATACATAGCGAAATTGACTTTGGGGGGGCTAAATGTCCAAAATTTAATATTGTAGGATCTGAAGAGTTAAATAATCTAGAACTTGCTAAAATAATTGCAAAATGCCAAAATAAAGAATTAAACTATGAGATGGTCGATTTCCACTCCTCAAGACCTGGTCATGACCTAAGATATTCACTTTCTGGTGAAAAAATGAAAAAATTAGGTTGGGAGCCATCAATTAAGTTAACTGAAAGGATAAAACAAGTTGTTGAATGGTCCTTGAATAATCAAAATTGGATAGAACTATAAACTCTAATATGTCTTGTATATTATAATAAATAGTTTAATTTTGCAATTCAAAAATTAAC
>JAYNOQ010000082.1:0-5591 GCA_038113315.1 Flammeovirgaceae bacterium
AATGCTTTCCTTAACTCAAAATTTGATTTATTAGTAAACGCTAATTCTGTGTTATTAAATAAGTTTTTTGTAGTTTTGTCCACTTATCTGTTGTATAGTAATATATAGAGCAAAAATATAATAGAAATGAGCAAAAAATTAAATATAGACCCAATTAATAATTGGATAAAAAAAGATAGTGATCCATTAATCATTTCAGGGCCATGTAGTGCTGAAACTTATGATCAACTTTTCGAGACATGTAAACAGCTTAAATATCATGGAATAAACCTAATGAGAGCAGGAGTATGGAAACCCAGAACAAGACCAGGAACATTTGAAGGAAATGGTGAGGAAGCTCTAAAATGGATTTCTGATATCAAAAAAGAACTTGATGTTCAGTTTGCAGTAGAAGTTGCTAATACTAGCCATATTGATTTGTCCTTAAAGTATGGTATAGACATATTATGGATAGGAGCAAGAACAACTGTAAATCCATTCTCTGTACAAGAAATAGCAGATGCTGTAAAAGGAACAGATACTCCAATACTTGTTAAAAATCCTATTAATCCAGATTTATCATTATGGATGGGTGCTCTTGAAAGAATTAATAAAGCAGGTATCAATAAATTAGGAGCAATTCATAGAGGATTCTCTATGACGGGGAGCTCAAAATATAGATATGTTCCACTGTGGAAGATTGCTATTGATTTAAAAAGTAATTTACCTAATCTTCCTGTAATATGTGATCCTTCTCATATATGTGGAAATAGAGACATGATTTTTGAGACATCTCAGAAGGCACTTGATTTAGGATATGATGGACTGATTATCGAGTCCCATATTGATCCAGACAATGCTTGGAGTGACGCCAAGCAACAAGTAACTCCTGAAGTTTTGTCAAAAATGAAATCTGATTTAAAAGTTAAAAGTTCAAATGAAGACGATAAATCATATAAACATCTGCTAAGTGAAATCAGAGAAAGTATTGACGAAGTTGACAAAGAAATTGTAGATGTTATAGCTAAGAGAATCGAATTGGTTGAGAAGATTGGAGAGTTTAAGAAAGAAACAGATCTTACTACCTTCCAAGTCGATAGATGGAATGAAATTTTCAAGTCTAGACTTGACTGGGCTATTGAAAAAGGACTAGATAAAGACTTTATAGAAGATTTATATAAAGTTATTCACTTAGGTTCTATTAATGTTCAAAATAAAATTATAAATAGAAAAAAGGCTAATTTTAAAATATGATTCCAAATCATATAAAAATTGGTGATGTTAGAAAAATTCTTTCTAAGTATATAAGCGATAATAATTTTTCAAGAATAGGATTTCTAGTAGATAATAATTCAGAAAAATATTGTCTTGATAAAATTCTTAATAATCATGGCTTCGATTACCATATTATAGAAGTTGAACAGGGTGAGGAAAATAAAAGCTTATCTACTTGTGAAAAAGTCTGGAAAGAACTTATTGAATTAAATTTTGACAGAAGTTCTTTACTAATTAATGTTGGAGGTGGTGTTATTTGTGACCTTGGAGGGTTTGTTGCTTCCACATACATGAGGGGTATTGATTTTATAAATATACCAACTACTTTATTATCTCAAGTCGATGCAAGTGTTGGAGGAAAGTTAGGAGTAGATTTTCAAAGTTTAAAAAATATAATTGGAATATTTAGAGAACCAAACTGTGTAATCGTCGATACTTCGTTTTTAAACACATTATCTGAAAAAGAACTTAGATCTGGATTTGCTGAAGTGATTAAGCATTGTCTTATAAGAGACAAAGATATGTTTGATAGAGTATCCAAAAATCATTGGTCTGATAATAATTGGAATGAAATTGTAAAACATTCTATATCTATAAAGTCTGAAGTTGTAAGTAAGGATTTAAAAGAATCAGGATTAAGAAAAATATTAAATTTTGGACATACAGTTGGTCATGCAATTGAAACTACCTATCTAGATAAAAATAATAAATTACTTCACGGAGAAGCGATTGCAATAGGGATGATATGTGAGTCTTTCATTGCATATCACCAAAAAAAAATTGAAAAATATGAACTTGAAATTATTTCAAAATATATTTTAAAAGTATACAATCTTCCCAAATTAGATTTTTTAGAGACCATAATAAAAAATACTTACCATGATAAGAAAAATGTATCTCAGGAAATTAGATGTAGTCTATTAAATGGTATAGGTTCTTGTGTATATGACATAACTATTGAGCCAGATTTAATTAATGAAAGCTTAGAATATTATAATCAGAGCTGTGATAAATAATTATAAACTTTCTTTCAGAAAAACTCCTTCTGAGATAGAAATAAATTTAAATTCATCAAAAAGTGAGAGCAATAGATTATTGATTATTGAATCTTTATCTAAAAATAAAATTGAATTAGAAAACTTATCTAATGCTAACGACACAATACTTCTAAAAAATCTATTAAGATCGAAATCTAAAAATATATGGGATGCAGAAGATGCAGGTACTTCGATGAGATTTCTTACTTCTTTCCTGGCCATTACTAATCAAGGTGTGTTATTAACAGGGACAGAAAGAATGAAAAAAAGACCAATTAAAATTCTAGTAGATGCATTGAACAAAATTGGAGCTGAAATTTCTTATGAAGAGAAAGATGGTTATCCACCCCTAACCATCAATAAGAAAATTTCACAAGTTGAAGATTCTATATCAATTAGAGGAGACATAAGTAGTCAATACATCTCATCACTTCTAATGATTGCTCCTATCCTACCAAGTGGATTAATAATTAAAATAATTCCCCCATTTTATAGTAAACCTTATGTGCTGATGACACTTAATCTCATGAAAAAATTTGGGATTAAATATCATTTTTCTAATGATAGTATCTCAATAAAAAATCAGAAATACACAGAAGGAAAATATAGAGTTGAATCAGACTGGTCTGCAGCAAGTTACTGGTACAGTTTTATATCCATAAATAAAAAAATTAATGAAATTAAATTAAAAGGTTTAAGAGAAGATTCTTTTCAGGGTGATCAAGTGATCAAAAAAATTATGTCATTATTTAATGTTGAAACTATATATGATATAGATGGAATTATCTTAAGAAAAAAAGATTTTGACTGTGATTATTTAGAACTAGATTTTAAAGATTGTCCTGATTTAGCTCAAACTGTTTTAGTTGTTGCAGCATATCATAAGGTTAAGCTAAAATTATATGGTGTTGAAAGTTTAAAGATAAAAGAGACTGATAGACTTCATGCTATGAGTAATGAATTAAAAAAAATTGGTGTAAACTTTTATGATGATAATGGAGTTTGGACTTTAGATAAAAGAAATAATAAATTCACTAATGAAGCTTCTATTGAAACATACGAAGATCATAGAATGGCTATGGCTTTTGCGCCACTATCCTCAGAAATAAATTTAACAATTAATAATCCTAATGTTGTAAATAAATCCTATCCTACATTTTGGGAGGATATGAAAAAGGCAGGATATACTGTTATTTAATATATCTGAAATCTTGACCGTTTTTAATAGCTAAAACTGACTCATACATCAATTTTATACAACTTTCTACATCATCTTTATGAACAGTTTCAACGGTAGTATGCATATATTTTAAAGGAAGTGAAATTAACGCAGATGCAACACCATCATTTGAATATGCAAACGCGTCGGTATCAGTACCAGTAAATCTTGATGCTGCCATTAGCTGATGATCTATCTTATTCTTCTTTGCAGTATCAATAAGTAATTTTAAAAGATTATTCTGAACAGCTGGACCAAAAGTTAAAGCTGGACCGTTTCCTGATTTAATATCACCACTTTTTTTCTTATCATACATTGGTGAGTTAGTGTCATGAGTCACATCAGTAATAATAGCTACGTCAGGATCGATTCTCTCTGCAATCATCTGAGCTCCTCTTAATCCAATCTCTTCTTGCACTGAATTCACAACGTATAGACCAAAATCTAATTTTTTCTTATCAATATGTAATCTTTTGGCTACCTCAGCAATCATAAAACCTCCCATTCTATTATCTAGAGCTCTACCAGTATAATATTTTTTATTTAGTTCCATTAACTCGTCCTCAAAAGTTATCACACAACCGACATGAATACCTAAACCTTCAACTTCTTTTTTTGATGAACAACCTACATCAATAAATATGTTTTTTAATGATGGAGCCTGCTCAGTTTTTGGATCTCTAACATGTATTGCAGGCCAACCAAATACTCCTTTTACAATTCCTTTATCTGTCTGAATATTTACTCTTTTAGATGGAGCTATCTGGTGATCTGAACCTCCATTTCTAATAACATATATATATCCATCATCTGTTATATAGTTAACAAACCAAGAAATTTCATCAGCATGAGCTTCAATAACAACTTTGTATTTTGCATCAGGATTAATTACTCCAACCATGGTACCATATGTGTCAGAAATATAGTCATCGATATAAGGTCTGATATAATCTAACCAAATTTTCTGTCCTGATGACTCGAAACCTGTTGGTGAAATATTATTTAAATATTTATATAGAAATTCTTCGCTGTGTTTATCCATTATTCTTTTATTACGTAAAAAATATCTTCAGATTCTTTTTTCATCAAGTACTCCTCTCGAGCATACTTCTCTAAGAGCTCCTCATCACTTTCAAACCTTTCTTTGTCCAATGTAACCTTATCAATTTCTTTAATATAAAACTCTTTTTGAGTGTTTAGTTCCGAAAGTTTACTAGACAATCTATATCTATTAATAAATCCATTAGAATCGATAATGGTCATCCATAAAACAAAACATAAAAAGAAGAGAAAATAGAAATTCTTGAAGAGATCTCGTATCTTTTGACTTATCATAAATCAAATATATATATTTATTTAGAAGGAAATTTTGCTTTATTACCTAAATCCTCTTCTATTCTAAGTAATTGGTTATACTTTGCTATTCTATCTGATCTAGATAGAGAACCTGTCTTGATCTGCCCAACATTTAAACCTACTGCAATATCTGAAATAGTTGTGTCTTCTGTCTCTCCAGAGCGATGTGAAACGACAGCTGTCCATCCTGATTCCTTTGCTAAATTAATAGCATTTATTGTCTCTGTAAGAGTACCAATCTGATTTGGCTTTATTAATATTGAATTTGCACTTTTTTCTTCTATTGCTCTTTTTAAATATTTTAAATTGGTTACTAATAGATCATCTCCGACAAGTTGACATCTATCTCCAATTTCTTTGGTTAGCATATTCCAACCATCCCAATCATTTTCATCACAACCATCCTCAATACTATCTATTGGGTACTGATCTACTAGGCTCTTCAGATACTCAACTTGTTCTTCAGAATCTCTAATATGACCATTATCTCCCTCAAAAATTTTATAATTATATTTTCCGTCTTTATAAAATTCTGAGGCTGCGCAGTCCATTGCAAGAGTAATATCCTTCCCTACAGAAAAACCAGCTTTATCAATTGAATGTAAAATAGTATCAATAGCTTCTTCTGTTCCTCCAGTAAAATTTGGAGCAAAACCACCTTCATCTCCAACAGCTGTACTTAAATTTTTACTTTTAATAATAGATTTTAATGTATGAAAAATTTC
>JAYNOQ010000083.1:0-5573 GCA_038113315.1 Flammeovirgaceae bacterium
AACTCCACATTAACCATATCGCAGTCAAGATCTATAGAGGCTGAAAGTAGTGTAGTTACTAATCATTTTGTCACTGTTAACGGTAACAGAATTCCATATTCAGCTACAGCTGGTACTCTTCCTGTTTGGAGTGATGAAGATAAAGCTGTTGCAACATTATTTTATACTTATTATAAAAGATCTGATGTAAAAGATAATGCAAATAGACCTATCTTTTTCTCATTTAACGGTGGTCCAGGCGCAGCATCTATCTGGATGCATATGGGATATACTAGCCCTAGAGTTTTAAACATTGATGATGAGGGATATCCTATCCAGCCATATGGTACACAAGAAAACCCTTATTCTATAATTGATGTTGCAGACATTGTTTATATAAATCCAGTTAATGTAGGTCTATCTAGAATTTTAGACAAAGAATACGATAGATCAAATTTTTTTGGTGTTAATTCAGATATAAAATATTTAGCTCAATGGATTGAAGATTTTATTAATAAATATAATCTATGGCTATCTCCAAAGTATCTAATAGGAGAGAGTTATGGTACAACACGTTGTTCTGGTCTCGCATTAGAATTACAAAGTAGATGGCACACAACATATCTTAATGGAGTAATTTTAGTTTCTCCCACTGGATTAGGGATAAAAAGAGATGGACCTGTTAATTCAGCACTTAGAATTCCATATTTTGCCGCAACAGCTTGGTATCATAATAAACTAGATAATGAATTACAGTCAAGAGATCTTTTAGATTTATTAGATGAAGTCGAAAAATTTTCAGTCAATGAATTTTTACCATCAGTAACTCTTGGAAATTCTATCTCTCAAACTAAGAGATCAGAAATTGCTAAAAAAGCTGCAAGATACTCTGGTCTTTCTGAAAGAGACTTTTTAGATAATAACCTAGATGTAACTGATCAATATTTTTGGAAAAAATTGTTATATAATGAAGGGTTTATATTAGGAAGACTAGATTCAAGATACAGAGGAATAGATAAGAAAAACTCAGGGGTATCAGTAGGCAGTTATCCTGAACTTGATGCTTGGGATCATGCATTTACTCCAGCTATGCAAGATTACTTAAAAAATGATCTTAAATATAAAACTAATATGAATTATAATGTATGGGGTAATGTGAGACCTTGGAATAGAGATAATGACAGGACTGGTGATAATCTAAGACAGGCAATGGCAAAAAATCCTTTCCTAAATGTAATGATTCAATCGGGATATTATGATGGAGCAACTCAATATTTTGATGCAAAATATACTATGTGGCATATTGACCCAAGTGGCAAAATGAAAGATAGATTATCTTTTAAGGGTTATGAAAGTGGTCATATGATGTATTTAAGGCGAGATGACCTTAAAAATTCTAACGATGATATAAGGGAATTTATAAAGAAAACCATCCCTTCAAAATCTGCAAAATATTAGTTTTTAGATTTAAGAGGATCTTCCCGGACAATAATTATATCTGAATATGATTCTCCATTTTCTAATTCTATTTTTAGTTTGTAATTACCTGGTTTAACTTCAAAGCTCTCGTATAATTTATTGCCAAATATCTTTTTCCCATTTGCATACATTCCAAATTCATCAAGAAATGGTTTTCTCAGTTTATTTATCTCACTGAAAGTATTAAGATTTTTAAAATTATATTTTTTTAAATTTTTCTTATCTAATACATCATCTTTTAAATCATCAACTAGACTAATGAATTTATCCTTATAATTATTTAGTTCATCTGAATTTCTGTCTAACCGAAATGGCCAAATAAACCTGTTTACCCCATTAATAATGGAGATGTCTTTTTTGTAAGAATTATTTCCAGAACTATTTGAGATAGTTATTTTTCCTTTTATTTCTAATTTACTATAAAAGTTTATTATTGTACCATAAGGTGGATTTTCTCCTCTAAACTCAAAATATGGTTGCTTCCTTCCTGTATTAATTTTAATCCATTTTGTGGATACTCTTGATGGGGTTATATTATTTGAATTTAAGTTTAGATTTCTCAGAGGAGAGATATCATCCAAGATCCATATGCTTTTCCCATGCGTTCCTGCAACTAAATCTCCTTCTCTAGGATGTATTACAAGGTCATGGATTGCAACACTTGGAAGATTAGAACCTAACTTTTCCCAAGACTTACCTTGGTTGATAGTAAAATATACTGATTTTTCAGTACCAACAAATAATAGATTTTCGTCTACAAAGTCTTCTTTAATAACATAAATAGAATAATCATACGGTAGGTTAGAGGTAATATTTTTCCATGACTTGCCGTAATCATCAGTCATAAAAACATATGGCTTATTATCATCAAATCTATGATTATCAAATGAAACATAAGCTCTCCCTTTTTTATGCTTTGAAGCTTCAACTCTACTTACCCATGTTTTTTGAGGTACTCCTATAATATTTGATCTAACATTATCCCAAGTTCCTCCATTATCTTGAGTTATTTGAACATTACCATCATCAGTTCCTACCCAAATTACCTCTTTATCTATAGGAGTATCACTAATTGTAATTATTGTGAAGTGATTTTCTCCACCTGTGTTACTATTTGTTAATCCACCTCCATCTGATGTGTTTCTTAAGTTTTTATCATTTGTAGTTAGATCTGGACTAATTATTTTCCAATTATCTCCTCTGTCATCAGACTGAAATAAATGATTTGATCCAAAAAATACTCTTTTTGAGTTATTTGATGATATTATAAATGGACTACTCCAATTAAATCTAAATTGAGGTGGAAGTAAAGGTCTTTCTGGCCTCTCTCTAAAGAACCAATGTTCTCCTGGATTGATAGTATATCTATTTCTTGTCTCGTCATAATTATATTCAACATATTCAGAAAAATTTGAAATTGTTTCTGGAGTAGGGGTGATAAATGTATATTCTCTAGTCTCAATATTTTGTCTTGCAACAAAGCCTACATGATTTACTGTATACACAGTTCTCCAATCATCAGGATCGATTTGAGTATGAAATCCATCACCTTCAGCTATCCAAGTACTGTGCATATTTAAAATTCCTCTATATTCTCTGCTATTACTTGGTGTCATCCACAATCCATTATCTTGTAAACCACCTCCAACAAAATAAGGGTCTCTCATGTCTACTCCAATTGCATAGTATTGCCCAATTGCCATATTGTTATGAGAAAGCCATGTTTTTCCTCCATCTACAGATAATCTAGATCCCTGGTCCGTTGCTAGATACATTATATTATTATCATAAGGTGCTATCCACATATCATGATCATCTCCACCATCTGTTCTCCACCTTCTTGGATGGAAGCTTTTTCCTCCGTCATTAGAAATCATGAATCCTCTTGAAACAACATATATATTTTCTGGATTTATTGGGTCGATCTCAATCTGACCATGATAGAATGGTCTTACTGCGTGTTTCAATAAAAAATTCCATGACTCACCTCCATCATAAGAGATATAAACTCCAGATCCTGGTTTGCCTTCTGGAATTTTTTCATCAGCCTCATATGCCATCACCATTATATCTGGATTATTCAGATGTATTGAGATATCTATCATCCCACTTTTGCCTTCTGCAAGACCTCTTGTCACTTTTTTCCAATTCTTTCCACCATCTATAGATTTAAATAATCCGCCTTCCTCTCCACCACTAACAAAACTTGCAGGTTGTCTAAGTCTATGATAAAAACCTGCAAACATAATATCAGGATTAGTTGGGTGAAATATTATTTCAGTACATCCTGTTTTTCCATCGTCCGGTAATCCACCTAGAACTTTTTCCCAAGAATTTCCTCCGTCAGTAGTTCTGAATAAACCTCTCTCACCTGAATATCCCCATAAGTGACCAACAGCAGCAGCATAGACTATATCTGAGTTATTTGGGTGTATCTCTATTTCAGCAATTTGATGGGTTGATTTGAGCCCCATGTTTTTAAATGTCTTCCCACCATCAGTTGATTTATAAATTCCATCTCCCCAGGCACTAGAATTTCTATTAGCAGATTCTCCAGTCCCAACCCAAATTGTATTCAAATTATTTTGATCAAATTTTACAGAACCAATAGAGCCCGTACCATACTTATCAAAAATACTTTCCCATGTAACTCCTGCGTTATCTGATTTAAATACACCCCCAGAGGCAGATGCAATTAAAACTTTTCTGTAATCTTCATTTGAAGCATCTATTGCAGCAATCCTACCCATCATATTTGCAGGTCCAATATTTCTCCATAATAAATTTTTTGTGTTCAGATTTTGAGAGTAAATTCCATTATATATAAGTGAAATGAATAATAGAGATATTAATTTTTTCATGTTTCAGGTTTTTTAAAGTTACATTATAATAATTTTTTTAAATACTTAATAATTTGAGTGAAAGAATAGAATCTGATTTAGAAAAGAAATTAAACTATACAACACACGGAATTGGATTTATTTTAAGTTGTATTGGTTTTGTTTTTTTAATTAATAAGTCTTTATCATTTCAAAAAGATTTAAGTATAATTTCATCTATAATTTATGGTTTTTCATTAAGTGGAATGTATTTGTCTTCAACACTTTATCATTATTTTATCGACTCTAAGCTTTCAAATTTTCTACAGAAAATCGATCATGTAAGTATTTACTTATTAATAGCGGGTTCATATACTCCTCCGCTATTATTAAAATTAAATTATAGTTTAGGTTATGAGATTCTTATAGTTATTTGGTCATTAGCCTTAATTGGTATTATTTATAAATTATTTTTTTTTCAATATTACAGTAGAGTCTCACTTATAATATATCTATTTATGGGCTGGTTAATAATTATTGATTTTAATTCAGTGATAAATTCTTTTTCTACTGAAGGAATAAGATTAATGGTTGCCGGTGGAATATTTTATACTTTAGGAACAGTATTTTATGCTAAGGATAAATTAAAATATAATCATGTTATATGGCATTTATTTGTGATTGCAGGTTCAGCTTGTCATTATTTTATGATATTAGGGATAATTTAGTTTCTCTTAACGAAATAAACTCTATTATAATTTGCTTCAAATTTTCTATTCATCAGCTCATTATAAATTTCACCAGACTCTATAATTAATGTATCTCCATCTATAGTTAATATATTTTCTACCTTTTGATTATACTTATGGAATATATCCATCTTATCCCCATCTAACTTAAAATCATAAAAACGCCTCTCTCCATTTTTAAATGTCATCTCAATATAATTCCATTCGTTTATGTACATTTCTCTATCTCCAAAAAAATTGCAGTGTGAAACTTGAAAACCAAGAGCATCATTTTCAATACATACTCTTTCCCAGTTTCCAACTAAATTTTCTATTGCTACCTCTTCTTCATTAGTATTTGTAAATAAAAAAATAAATAGAATTTTGAAGATCACTTTATGACTCTTTTATCGTAGTTGTCAACTCTTATAAAGTTAATGGAATTATTAGATTCAATTTCATCATAATCTGCATATTTTATTTTAGCAAGTGCAGATACAAGACCTTTAGTCTTCTTTTCCTCATCATGAGTATTAATTGTATTTTTTGGCTTAATTTGATTAAATAA
>JAYNOQ010000084.1:0-5540 GCA_038113315.1 Flammeovirgaceae bacterium
TTATCGTAGTTCTCTGTATCATAGGGAACTACTTTAAATTCAATTTTTCGTTTTTTATTTTTTTCCATAAATTCATTAGCTTCCTTTTCAGTTGCAAACAACTTGTTAGTAAAGCTAGTAAATTTATCTTTTGGTTTCCAGATAACGAAGTACATAAAAAAAAGGGGGAGATTTCTCTCCCCCTCATCACAACAAATAAATATAAGAGCATGAGATCAACTCTTATAGTTTCACATTTTTAATGACACTTACTTGATGTATTATCCCCAAACTCATTTAAAGAGGGAGCTATTGGGTTATTAGTGAGAGAAGTGTCTTGCCTCATTAATTCTATTGCTTCATGTAAGAAGTAAGCTAATGGCTTTTTAAAGAAAGCACATATTAAAAGTAATTTGTCTGTACTAACTAAATTTTTACCTTTTTCATATTTCTGTACTTGCTGAAAAGTAACACCAATATTTTTAGCCAACTTAGTTTGTGTGCATAATTTTTTAATTGGTTTCTTTAAAACCATTTGAGTTTCTTTATCAAATTGATCTACTAATATTTCATAATTTAATCTTGCTTCTTTGATTTTTTTACCAATACATTTACTAACCAAAATTTGAAAATCTGATTTGGTATTATTGTTTGACATCTTTCTCTCCTTAATTTTTGCAGACTCCAAGCCTATAGTTTTTTACAACTTTTAAGTTTATTGTTACTTAGCCGCTAGAGTAAATGAATTTTGCATCTTCATTCTCTGTGCCAACAATCTGCCTATAAGTTTTGTCATACTTCTTTTTTGCTTTTAAAGTATGTACACACTGCCTACTTCTATTTTTTGCTGGCTTCATAATCTCATCATGAAGCTTTTGAAGCTTGGCATACTTTCTTATAAGGCTATTACTTAAAGCCATCCTCTTTAGACTCCTCATCTTTGGTTAATTTAATTCTTGATTTATCTAATTTTAAATCAAGAACAGTAACCTTAGCATTATCGCTAGGGCTATTTGATTTTGCAGCTATTTCTGCATTGTCAAATTCTTCATCAACTCTAAAGTTCGCTTCATAAAAACTTTCTTTTAAAACTTTAGTCATTTTCTGAACTCCATTGTTGAGTAACTTTTATTAACTTTTAATGTTGGAATTAATTTTATTTGCTTATCTGATAAGGCAATATTTCTATGTGCCTGATTGCTTTTGCTAATCAAATTTAACTTACGAAACTCTGCAATCAAAGCACCAGCTCTTGCTCTAGTAAATTGAAATTTTTCACCAATCTCTTTATAGGTTGGAGCATAGTCATAAGTTTCTATAAAGTGCTTAATAAAGTTCAGCACATCCTTTTTAATTTGGCTAAGGTAAATATGACCATTGCCATTACCATTTCTAATTTTCATTTATTATCCTCAAATAAATTAGTCACATTTGTTGTATTGCTTCGTAAGTCATTGCCATCAGTTGCAAGACTTTTTAAATAGTTAATTAACTTCTGGTTAAACCAATTAGATTTTTCTAAATCCATAATTGCTTTCTCTAGTGTTTGCCCTCCTTTAGCACCAAACCTAGATAAGTATTTCATTGCTGATCCTCTCAAAAAGCCGATGTTTTCCTCTGGAGTCATTTGACTCATAATGGCATCGCAAGTTTGTATTGCTTTTTGATAGTGAGGAGGGTTTTTACTTTCCATAACTTAATCCTTTTTTTCCATAAAGTCTGATATTTTCAAACTGATGTCAGGTTGAGTATCTTTTGTTTTTTCAACATTTAACCATGCAGCAACTTTTTTTTTGCTACCACCAATAGTTAAGTTACCCTCATAGTGTGGATATTTTTTACCAGGATCATCATTATCCCTAGCTTGTCTTTTCCACATTGCACCTGAGTTATCGTAATTATTATCTGCCATTTGTACCTCTTGTTTGTATTTGTGATTTTAGTTTGTTGTATTCTGTATCAACTCTTAACTGCTCAATTGGATCAGTAGCTATCAAAAATAAATCCTCTTTGTATTTATCTTTGATTGGAGTTAAATTTTTTTCAAAATGATTTTGTGTTTTGCAATGCTCAGCAACTGTTTTTAATTGTTCAATCCAATCGTTAGCAACTTGCTTGACATTTTTTTGAATTTTTTTGGCAGCAGTTTTTTCTTTTGTAGGCTCAGCAATAGTTTCATCAGTTCTATAAAACTGATCCATTTCTTCTTTAGATGCAATCTCATCACCCATAAATCCAAGAAAAGCTAATCCTCTACCAATTGCTACCGTTTGGGTTTTTTCAAAATCTTTTTCTTTATTGTGCATTTGCTTAGACTCACCAACTGCTAAACAATTATTATCTATAAAAATTTCAGCTATAAATTTATGAGAGCCATTAGATAGCTCAACACTCTTAGTAAGTATTTGGAGTCTTTCACCAAAAAATTCTCTACAAAATTTTAATCGGTAAGCAACACCAAGATAATCTCTGTTGCCTTTTACTTTTTCATAATCTGTTTTTTTAATACTTGCTTTAAATTGAGCTATAGCTTCTTGTAAAGTTTTCATTTTCTCTCCCTTAGTTTGTCTAGTTCTTTTTGTAAGTTGCCATTTAATTGTTTGTGATCTTGTTCTATTTCTCTAACGTCTTTTAATTCTTTAGTAAGCCTGGTGATTTCATTTTCTTGTTTAAGCAGCAAAGCATTTTTATCTACTAGCTTTTGTATAAGCTGATCTTTTGGCAATGAATCGTAATGTGCAATTAATGTTTTAAAGTTCATAAATATCTAAAAATTTTTGTTTGTATTCCTCAGGAACATTTTCCCACATGAAAGTATTTTTTTTAATATCAGAAACATCAGGTACACAAAGCCAGGCTAACTTCTCTATATCACCATCAGCTATCTCTAGTTTTTTTTGCCAAGCTTTTTCATAAACAAGTAAAACTTTTAACGATTGATCTAAGTTCTCTTGCTTTAACTCATCACAATTATTTTCGGTAAATAACTTTCTATCTGTGTTACTTGCATAACTTAAAAAGGGTGGTAGCTGGCAAGAGTTTTTGTACAAAGCAATTTGCATAACATCGCTGTAGTAAGGTCTGGTTGGAACTTTAACATTTGTATAAGTCCAATCATCAATTCTATTATCTATTGGTTTGCCATCTTTTTTCTTAACTGGTTTAGCTGGATTTTTAAGTGGACTTAACTTTGCAGTACCAAAACAATTTTTTAAATCACCAAAGTTTTTTTCACCTACCAAATCTAAATACATCAACCAATAAGTATCTACATTGGGTAGCCAGGCAGTGTACTCAAGTTCTGTTTTAAATTTTTGTGGTTTTAATTCTTCTATATTTTTTAAGTGATTTTCGGCAGTTGCTCTTAAATTTTTAATAATAAATTTAAACTTATATTTATCTTTTTCATTAAATGGATAATAAGCATCTATATCTTTTTGAATTTCATCGCTGTTAATTACTTCGTCTAAACTTAATTTACTTGTAACAACTTTTTGGACAACCTTATGAATAGTTGTACCACCTTGAAAACTTGCATTGTTTAAATTTTTTGTTTCTTTTGGAAATAATATTTTTTTAAAAAATCTGTCTGAATGTTTTAGACAAGCAGTGGACTTGGATGTGTGTTCTAATCCAAATTTTTTATAGCAATCTCCTAATATTTTAGGGTGATTCGTCATATAAGTTTCTTATAATTTATTTATAATTAAATACAAATAATAATTTACAACTGACTCAAAATAGCTATTGTTTAAAAATGAAGTTGATGAGTGAGATTCGATACAGAAATTACAAAGCAAAAATAGTAAAAATTACCAAAAAACAAGCCGAATCAGGCAATATGTATGGTTGCTACAACCCAAACACACAAACTATATCAATACAAGAAAACCTTAGTAAATTGATATTATTGAACACAGTTTTACATGAAATTGGTCATTTTATAGCTGACAAGTCATCGATTCGTTTAAAAAATTTAGGTGAGGAGGGTACAGTTACTTTTGTAGCTGATGAGTTTTCTAAAATATTTTTACAAAATCCTGAGTTATTAAATTTTATAAAAAGGTGTATAAAAAAATGAAAGCTTTTTTAATTTTAGCATTACTCACAGCTCAAGGAATAAATTACGAAAAAATTAAAATAGATAATTTTACAGATTGTGATGCAGCGTTTGAAAGCAAAGCAACCTGGTATGACAACCCAAAGTTTGAAGATGGCAATGGTGAGATTTGGGGTTTTTATATTTACAACAACAAACCAATAGTAGCTTCGTACTGCAAAGACCAGGAGGGTAACTGGTTGCTATGAAAAAGTGTTTATTTTGTAATAAAAAATTTGTAGATTTTTCTGTAAATAAAGTAAAAAAATATTGTAACTATAAATGTAAATCAAAAGGTAGAAGAACACTACCAATAATAATTAAAAAAAAATGTTTAGGTTGTCAGACAGAATTCAATGATAGTAGCTATGCAAAAAACAGGAAGTATTGCAAAAAAAGTTGTTTTGAAAAAACTGATTACCACAAATCATTAAGAAAAGAATATTTAAAAATATATAGAAAAAAACCTAAATACATTGAATACATAAAAAAATTAAAAGAGAATGGTGCTTTAAGCAAATATTATAAGAAATATCGTAACAGTACAAAATTTATTTTTCATATTGTCAGATACAGAAAAACAGAAAAATTTTTACTTTCTCATAGAATTAGACAAGCCAAAAGGAGAGCAGATAAATTAAATGCAATTCCAAAATGGGCAAACTTAGAAAAAATAAAACAAAAATATTTTAATTGTCCAAAAGGCTATCATGTGGATCATTTTATACCTTTAAAAGGAGAAAATGTTTGTGGATTTCATATAGCTGAAAACTTGCAATACTTAACCCCAGAAGAAAATAACAAAAAAGGAAACAAATTACTTTTATGATTGAAGTAAAATTAGATTTATATGATTTAATGGCAGCTTCACAGACAGGCTTGCTTAGAGTTTTTGAGTCATTAAGATTAAAACAAAGTTGGGGTCACAACTACAAAGGCACAGTAAATGACCAAATAGCTAAATCAATTAGTGGTGCTTGTGCAGAGCTTGCAGTTTGTAGATACCTAGACACTGCATTTAACTTTCATGTAAATCATGGCTCTAACCCTGATATAATATTTCATGACATACATTTACAAGTTAGATCGCAGCTACCTAAGCAACATAACAGTTTAATTATCAGGCCAAAAGGTAGTAAGCAAAATGAAATTTATATTTTAGTAATTGATAAGACTCCGATATTTGAAATTCATGGTTTTGTTAATAGCACCCATGTTTTAGGCACAAACAGATTTTTAACTGACTTTGGCATTGCTGACAGACCAAAAGTTCATTCGTTAAGCATAGATAAATTAACACCAATTAAATTTTTAAAGGATGGAGCATGGAATTAGATATGTATGGTGATCCAGCAAAACCTTGTTGTATGAAAAATTGTGATACACCAGCTGTAATCACAGAAAACAATAAACACTATTGCCCAGACCATTATTCATCTGAAATATTACAAATACCATTAGA
>JAYNOQ010000085.1:0-5537 GCA_038113315.1 Flammeovirgaceae bacterium
ATCAAAATAATTGGAGAACCAAAACCCCAAAAAAATGATGATATTGATAAAATAAAAATTAATGAAATTGATTCTTTTAATTTTGATTTTAAAATTGGACATCTAAGTGATTTTAAATTAAAACCATTCAAAAAATCCAAAAAATATAATTTATTTAATATTAAGGTTGATAAAAAAACTACAGACCAAACAATAGAGAATTTAAAAGTTCAGTACGCTGATATTAATAATTTGAAGGAAGTGACAAGTAAATCTTCCGTTTATTGTGAATTTATTTACTCAGAAAATAAAAAGAAAGGACTTCTTGCAATAGAGAACCTAGATAAAACTGAGTCAAAAAAGATTTTAAAAAGAAAGGTTGATGACACAATTGTAATTAACTTAAAAAAATTAGTCAAAAATGATTCAGAACTTCTTAATCAAGTAATTGGTGATACTGTTAATTTTGATGAATTTCCTAATACTGTAAATGTCAAGATTGAAAATATTATTGAAAGGTCACCAGCAAAGCTTACACCTACTTTTTTTGACAAAATCTTTGGTCCTGGTAAAGTAAAAACTAAAAAAGAGTTTAATAAAGAAATTGAAAAGTCTATAGAATTCAATTACTTAAAAGAATCTGAGTTCTACCTTAATAGAGAAATTGAAAATGATCTTCTAAAAGAGAATAAAATTAGTTTACCTGAAGATTATGTAAAAGACTGGATTTCATCAAATAATGATGAAGAGACCTCAAAAAAATTATTAAATGAAGATTATGAAAATTATTGCAATCAAATAAAATGGTCATATATTGTTGATGATATAATTGATTCAAATAAAATAAAAGTTGAAAATTCAGAAATCGAGGAGATGGCAAAAAACCAAATTCAACATCAACTAATGGCATCTGGTATGCAAAATATGAGTAAGGATATTGATAAATTTGTAGACAATTATCTTAAGCATAATAAGGGAGAGAATTATCTAAAAATATTTAATGAGTTGAAGTCTAATAAGGTATTCAATCTTATTAAAGAAAAAGTTACAATAACAAAAAAATCAATAACATTTGATAAATTTAAGTTACTAGCAAATAAAATCTAATTATGAATAAGGAAGAATTAAGAAAATATTTAGTTAAAGATAAAAATATAAATGGTCTTACTTTTGATAAGTATGTTGAAAGAGTAGAGAACATGACAAGAGCTGTAATAGAAGAGAGACCTACTAATTTTAGAGAGATTGACGTTTTTTCTCGACTTATCATGGATAGAATAATTTTTTTAGGTATGGGTATTGAGGAAAATATTTCTAATATTATAACCGCTCAACTCTTATTCTTAGAATCAACTGACTCAAAAAAGGATATTTTACTATATATAAATAGTCCAGGTGGCTCAGTATATGCCGGGCTTGGAATTTATGATACAATGCAATACGTATCTCCAGATGTAGCTACAATTTGTACTGGCATGGCAGCATCAATGGGAGCTGTTTTATTATCAGGTGGAACAAAAGGGAAAAGGTCAGCATTAAAGCATTCAAGAGTCATGATTCATCAACCTAGTGGAGGTATGCAGGGTCAATCTACAGACATGGAGATAACTTTAAAACAAATGCAAGAGTTAAGAAAAGATTTATATAATATTTTAGCTCATCATACTGGTAAGACTTACAAAGAAATAGAAAAAGATTCTGATAGAGACAAATGGATGAGATCCGAAGAAGCTAAAGAATATGGAATTATTGATGAGGTACTAATAAAAAAATCATAAATACTTCATTATATTCTCTTTTACTTTTTCAGAAGCATTTATATTACCTACTACTTCCCTTAATTTTTTATAGCCTGAAAAAAATTTGTTTAGAGAATTAGAGTCTTCCAAATATTTTATTTCATTCAATAGATTATGATGATTGAAATCATTTTGGATCAATTCATTTACTAAATTTTTATTTAAAATTAGATTAACTAAAGAAATAAATTTTACATTGATTAATAATTTAGCAATAAAAAAAGATAAAAATGATGTCTTATATACTACAACTTGTGGGATGCCAGTGTATGCAACTTCAAGACTTGCTGTGCCTGACATAACTATCGATAATTTTGATAAAGCAACAACCCTATATGTGTCATCATTAACTATTTCAACATTATCATAGTTTTTAAAATCATTATACAACTTTTGATCAACATTATCTACAGCACATACCTTAAATTTATAATCTTTTAAAACTTCAATAAGTTTTTTAAAAATTGGGACTGAATATTTAAGCTCAGAGTTTCTACTTCCTGGCAATAGTGAAATTATATTTTCATTGTTTTCTTTATTTACTAAATCTTTTGGAATATACTGTGTAATTGGATTTCCAACATATTCAATATTACAATTATATTTTCTAAAAAAATCAATTTCGAAAGGGAGTATTGAATATATTTTATCAACATATTTTGAAAGGTTAACTGCCCTTGATCTATTCCAAGCCCACGCTTTAGGAGGGATAAAATAATGAACTTTGAATCCATTATTATGAGAAAATTTTGCTATCCTCATATTAAATCCAGGAAAGTCAATTAATACAATTAATTTAGGTTTATATTTTAAAATATGTTTTTTACATAAATCAATTTTCTTATAAATAAACCTGAGACCTTTTAAAACCTCCCAGAAACCCATTAAATTGTAATTTTTATAATCTTCAAGAAGTATACCTCCAGCTTTCTGCATCATTTCACCACCCCAACAATGAATTTTTAGAGATGAATTTTCATTTAATAATTTTTTTATTAAATGCGAGCCGTGAAGATCACCTGATCTTTCTCCACATATTATAAATATATCAGAATTATTTTTCTCCATAGTATTCTACAAAGTTTCTAGGAGTTTCATAAAGTCTAATTTTATGTAGAGTACAATTTGAGTTTTCTAATGATCTTAACTTTTTATCTAATATCTCCCAAAACTTTATAGTTACATTTTCTGTGGTTGTAATTATGCCCTCTAAAAAAGGAACATCCAAATTCAAATTTTTATGATCAACCTTATCGAGAATTTCTTCTTTAAGAATTTTGGATAAAATCTTTAAGTTTATAAGCATTCCTGTTTCTGGATTAATTTCTCCTTTTACTGTCACTTCAATCTCATAATTATGCCCATGCCAATTCTCGTTAGAACAAACACCAAATTCTTCCATATTTTTTTTATCCGACCAATTTGGGTTTAATAATTTATGTGCCGCATTGAAATGTTCTTTTCTTACTATATAAATCATAAAATTAAAACTTTAGGTGAATTTCCTAGATCAACCTGAACATGCTCAGATTTAGATGTACTTAATTCTAGTCCTCTAAAATTAGGTGTAATAGGAAAGCTTTTATAATATCTCTCGATTAATACTGCTACCTGGATTTCTTTAGGTTGGTATTTTAATATTTCGTTAATAGAATACATAAATGTAGAGGCGCTATTCATTACGTCATCAACTAAAACAATTACTTTATTTTTAATTTCATCCGTATCAGACTCAAATGAAATTTCTTTTATGGAAAGATTTTTTTTATCGATGTCAATAAAATGCAGATTCACATTTATACTTGAGTTTTCTATAATGAAAGAGTTTATTTTTTGAGATAAATACTTTCCATTTGGTAATATACCAATTAAATAAATTTCTTTCTCATCAATATTTTTTTCTATTATCTCAAATGAAATTCTTCTAATTTTATTAATGATATCATTAGAATCTAGAACAATATTTTTCATGAATTTTTAAACAGGGACTACCTTATTATCTTTAAAAGTAGAAAGAATAACCATAGACTGCAAGCTATCAGTAACTTCAATTTCAGTTACTTTATCCAACATCAATTCTTGATAAGATTCAATATTTTTAGCAACAACCCTTAGAATAAAATCCCCACTTCCTGTTATATGATGACACTCAACTATATTTTCAACTTTCTTTATTTTGTCAATAAAAGATGTGATATTTTTTTTGTTATGACCCTTTAAAGTAACCATTACAAATGTACTGACACCTAATCCTATCTTAGACATATTTAATTTAGCATGGTATCCACTAATAATTCCTTGTGTTTCTAATTTCCTAACCCTCTCCAGAGTTGGTGCTGGAGACAATCCAATTTCTTTAGAAAGTTTTGCATTAGTAATTTTAGCATTCTTTTGTAGTATGCTAAGTATTTTTTTATCTATATTATCGATTTTCATACAAAAAATTATATTCTGTGAAACGTAGAATTTTAGACTAAAGTTCTGTGAAGTGTGTATATATTTTAAAAAAATTATTTTATTTAAATTTTTTTAATATATCCTTTTGATTTTTGATTTAAATCTTCTTTTCTATTTGTCAGCTTAATTACTCTCTTAAAATAAAACTTAGACTTTTTCGATTGACCCATATCAAAAAAGATTTTTCCTAATAGAAAATTAGAATAAATAGTATACCCAAGCTTTTGATTCTTAAATTTATCAGAATAATATAATGACCTTTCTAAATGATATGTAGCTAGGTCAATTTTTCTTTTGGATAAGTAAATTTCTCCCAAAAAGAAATGAGCTAAGCGAACATCATTATCATAATACCCTTTTTTTTTGTCAGTAAAATATTTTATAATTTTTATAGCTTCTTTTTCACATAAATTAAAGCTTGAAGTTCTATAAAGAAGTTGTGTATAAAATTTATGAAATACAGAGTTATTAGGGAAAGTTTCAAACAAATATTTAGATAAGTACAAGGCTTTACTTAAATCATTTTCACCTGAATAAATACGCATCAAAAAATATTGAGCTTCGGTCCTAGTATAAAAAGAATTATTTCCTGCGGTATTCAATTGAGATATACCTTTTTTCTTATCTCCATCAGGAAAAAGTTTAATTAATGGTTTAAGCAAAGGATATCTTTCTGAGATCCATATAGAGTAATAGTTAAATAGTCCATTTCCGAATGATATTTCAGGAATCATCAAATCATCTTTTCTAATTTCTTTTAGATATTTTAAAGCGTTCATACCAGCAAATGCAGAAGCTCTCCATTTTCTCCTTTCTGATAAAAGCCTTCCTTTAAACCCATAGGAAGCTGCTAAGAAAAAAGCACCATCAATTTTATTTCCTTTATCATATATGCTTTTAGATAAGGAAATTGTTTTATCCATAAGATCTATAAATTTTGAATCTAACCTTTCTAAAGAATCTATCTTACTTAAATTAGAAATACCAGAGTATGAATCTATTCTCCACCATAAACTCAACCCTTTTAGGAAAACTGGGAGTGGATGATTACTATATTCTTGTACCAGCCAGTTAAATTCTTTTTCAGCTTCTTTAAATTCAAAATTGTACATTTTATTAATAGCAGCAGTTGCCTCAATCTGAATATCAACATTAGTCAAAATACTATTTTTACTTTGGGCTAATGAATCAAACAAATTGTAAAAAAGAAATATAATTCCTATAAGAATTTTTAAAATCATAGAGCAAAATAACTGAATCATTAAGAATATGATTATAATTATTTTAATTATTTTCGCCTTA
>JAYNOQ010000086.1:0-5163 GCA_038113315.1 Flammeovirgaceae bacterium
CTAAAAAATCTAATGGTATTTTAAAGAATCATTTTGAATATCTTAAAAAAAGTATAGACTTATAATTTAAATTAAAAATAGAACTATTTTTATTATAATTGAAACATACTGTTTTTTTAAATTGTATGTAAATTTATGGTTATGAACAGTTTAAAGTTTTTTTTCTTAAATATTTTTTGTCTCTTTTTTTTATCACTGTCTTTTTCGCAAATTAAGATTGATATAGAAAAAAAGACTAAATTTTCAATAAAAGATTCATTCAAAATTTATGTTGATTTAACAGAACTTTCAGATTCATTTACTGATCAAGAAATTTTTGGAAATGACGAAAATGATTTTGAAATAACATTAGAAATAAGTGCTGATGGGAAAAGGATAGAGCAAGACTATGAAAGATCTAAAAATGAAGACCACTATAAATCAAAAGAAGTTTATATAAATTTTACAGAAAGACTTACATCTAATTTAGGTACAAATACAATAAAATTATTAAGAGATGAAAATAATAAGTACTTATTCTATTATTTTTCGGAGTCGACAACAGCAGACCTTTTTAGTGTTAGAAGTCCCGAATATCTAGAAAATATAAGAATATTAATAAATTATAATAATTCAAATTTAAATGCAGATTATTTTGGAATTAAATCAACAGATTCAGAAAGTTTAAAGCTTGGAGAAGGTAGCGAATTTAATATAGTCCCATTCGATCAAACATTAGCTCCAAGAGAAAAACTAATGTATATTTCAAAAAATGTTAAGAATAATTTAACGGAGAAAATTTATGAAATTAATAAGGATCTAATTTATGAAAATGATAGACTAGGTCAGAGACAGTTTCCCGCACATTTAATTCTAGAAGATTTTGATAGTGACGGACAAAATGAATTGTTGGCAAGAATTTATGACTATTATGTAGGTGATTCTAATCAAGTCTTAACTTCAGAAGAAAAAGACAGGATGTTATCAAGAATAGCAATTTTTGAAAGTAACTCTACGAACGACTCCATTGTATATAATTTAAAATGGAAATATGATGAAAAATCTGAAGGAACTAATTTACATTCAATTGATTTAAACGGAGATGGTTATAAGGACATAATAACCAAACCTGATGTTTTTCATGGTTTGGAAGCTAATAAACCAAAATATTATGGAGAAGTTTTTCATAGACCAAATTACACATTTACAAATAATGGTAACGGTTCTTTTTTAGTTGATTCTTTAAACGTTATTCCAAATATTAATCCAAATAATTTATTACAAGGAGATAATGACTCTCTTTTAGAACTTATTTACGTTGGTCTTGATAATATTGGAAAGAACCCGAAAGTATACATTACAGAAAATATTAATGGAGAATTTATTGAAGATGGTGTTTATGATTTTTCATCTATCTACAAAGAAAATATTGGAGGCATAAGAAATATTGACTTTAACAATGATGGTGATCAAGATCTACTTTTTTTTGGATCATCTACTGATTATGATGGTGAACCATATGATTCAACTAAAGATGATATTAGAAACTATTCCTTGTCCGTATCATTATCAAAAAATGGAAAAATCAAACCTGATTTAAATAATATTTCAGTTCTTGCTCAATTTCAAACACCATTTATGATCGGTTGGGAGGGTGATCCAATAGATGTCATAGATTTTAATGGTCATAAATTAATTATATTATGGTTAATTAGAAATGGAAGTTACTATGGGGAAGTAACTGAGGGTGTTCCTGCAAGTATGTTAAAGGCTTTTACATTTAAAAATGAACAAATAACTGACGTAACTAATGAAGTTTTTCCTAACAATATAAATGAAAGTTATTACTCACTTGGAAATCCTCCAAATTTTACAGATGTTAATAATGATGGAAATATTGATATTGTATTTAACCAAGGTTCATGGACATTAAATGATGAAGATAATTATTCTATTCCTGTTTTTTTAAATATGGGTAATTATTTCGAACCAAGATATTTAGCAAATTTTCATGACTATGGAGGTTTCGAAATGTTTGATATTGATTCAGATAATAACTTAGAAGCATATCTTGAATTAAGAGATGTGCATAAATATGGTGTTCAAAATAGATTAAATGAAATTTATTCTTGGTATAATTTAGTTTTTAATGATAAAGATCTAGACGGAATTATTGATTCTAATGATAATTGTCCAGATGTTTATAATCCTGATCAGATGGATTCAGATGGTGATGGATTTGGTGATAAATGTGAAAATGATGATGATGGTGATGGAATTTCAGATATCATTGATATTAGTAGACACAAAATCAAAATATTAAAATCTGACTTTCCAAGTAGGCAAGCAATTGCAAATACTCATTCGGATGTATCTAGTTCTTTAGTTTATAAATCATCTGATAAAATATATTTTTTAAGAGCAGGTGTTACAGAAAATGAAAATGTTAATAGCATTGAAGATGTTCCTCCATCTCCCGCCATTGGTCTTAAAAAAGATAATGATGGTTGGAAATTAAATAAAGTCTTTGACAAAATACAAACGTGGGTACCTAGAAGCTATCAAATAAAAAATAATACAATATCTATTAATGATGGAAATGAAATTGGAAATAATGATAATGACGAAAATCGTTGGAAAGGACCAGTTTATCAAGGATATATTAAAGATAATGGAGATATTGATTGGTTTAAAGTCAATGAAGATAAGCATGCTGGTTTCCAGCACGGTATTTCATCAGGCGATCTTAATAATGATGGAAATATTGATGTAGCTACTTCTCCAGGTTATTATGATAAGTCTAAAGGAAGAAGAATTTTTTCAATTTGGTTGAATAATGGAGATGGAACTTATGATTGGAATGAAAGTTTGATTGAAGATATTGAAGAAAAAATGCCAAGGCCATTTGGATTCGAAATTGTAGATTTTGAAAATGATGGGTTTTCAGAAATTATACTTGGAGGAAACGAAATTGGAAATCAACCTAACATAATTACAATATTAAAGATAAACTCAAATGGAAAATTAGAAATAGAAAAAGAAATTTCAGACCAAAATCTTTTGTGGAATATTGGTATGATGACAACATCAATAAGAACTCATGACATTGATAATGATGGAGATTTAGATATAGTTGATTATCGAGCTGATGAATCTGGTGAAGGATTTGGTATATGGATAAACAATGGAAATACTTTTAATCCATATTTCTCAACTTTTTTTGAGGCCCCAAATTTATCATCGAGTGAATTTGATGTTTTTGATGCAAATGGTGACGGTTTTTTGGATATTCTCTTGAGACCTAATGGTTATAATCCATATTTTAGAGAAAAACCTGAAGAATATAGGGCTGAAGTTAATAACGGAATAAAACTTAACCAGTTAATTTGGATAAATGATGGTACTGGAAAATTTAATAATTACAGAGATGAACAGTTAAAAATTACAGGAAATGTTGAAGATCAATTATTTCATCCTAAATATGCTATTCCTTACTCAGACAAAGGAGTTTTACATTTTATAGCTGTTGATGGTATTGGAGATCCAGAAATTAATGGAGATCCAAATTACTATTTTAATGTTTATGATATTAAAGTTGATATTAGAAAAAATGATACTGATAATGACGGCGTATTAGATCGAGATGATAACTGTCCTGAGACATATAATCCTAGTCAAAGAGATATTAATAATAATGGTGTAGGAGACATTTGTGATGATGACCTTCCAGATCCTGAAAGTTTTGATTATGAACTTACAGAAATACCCACCGAAAATTCATTTACTGATTTAATTCAATCATATCTAATAAATAATGATTATGAAGAATTTTTTAATCAAGGATATGATATACTTGATTTTGATAATGACGGTAAATTAGATTATGCAACATTGTTCTATGAAACAAAGAGAGAAATCAATAAAGCTGGATTAGGTGTATTTTCATTTAATATTGAAAATGATAAATTAAAAATTGATTTAAATAACGTTATCGAAATAAAAGGTGAACCCAACGCTAATGCACCTAATATTAATTATTTAGATGATGACGAAGTACTAGATGTTTTTGTACCGACAGGAAATTATCATGGAGAACCAGGAACAGAACCTGATTTCTACAATGGCACATCTAATAGACCAGATTTTCTTTACTATAAAACAGAAGATTCATTTAGAAAAGATTCTTTAGATTATACTTTTGATAATAAGAAATACTCCAATACTTCTGTTCAAAAAACAATTCAAATTGATGAAGATCAAAGCAGCGAGATTATAATTCTAGCATATGAAGGAGCTATTGAAGGAAAAGGTGCTATGGCAATCTATGATTATGATCACCAATTTGAAAGACATTTATTAGTTAATGAAGTATTTACATCTGATAACCAAAATGGAAATGAAAGATTTAATGATGTTCATAATCTTCATTACAACGATGATAAAATGATGGACCTGCTTTCATTACACGTTCAAAAAAGTTCAGGCATAGATAAATACTATGTTAACATTTATTACGGCAGACAATACGGACAAGTTCAAATTGATTTCAATTCAAAAGAACTTATAGCTGAATTTACTGAAGATAGTTCAAAATGGTTCATTCCTGAAAATGAAGAATTTACCTCTGTAATAAAAATTGATGGTAGATATGTACTTTTTGTTCAATATGCTGGGACAGATGGAACTAGCGCTAAACTTGTTGCATATGACTTGTCTACAGAAAATGCAACCAATATTACATCATATCTATTTGGTAAAGAGTTTTTAGAGAGAAACTTCGATGGTTTAGGACATTACTGGCAAGATATTGATAATGATGATGATTTAGATTTAATTGTTGAGCACACTGGAAGTGCCGATAATAAAAATATAATATACATACAAAACGAAGGAAGATTCCATCCAGTTAAATTTAATTTAGATTCAATGGGCTCAAACGGTCCGTATGTTTTTATTGATTTAAATCAAGATTCAAAATTTGATATTATTGACTACAGAGAAAAGAAGTTTTATTTAGCAGGTACTTTTACTTTTGATTCTGACAACGATAGTGTTCCAAATCATTTAGATCAGTGTCCTAATACTCCACAAGGTGCTGTAGTAGATGTTAATGGTTGTGAGGTCTTTACTTTACCGTTTGATAATAACAAGGTATCAGTAACCAGTTCAACTTGTATTGGATCA
>JAYNOQ010000087.1:0-5135 GCA_038113315.1 Flammeovirgaceae bacterium
TGTGATTCATGTCCAACAAAAATCCACTGATTGTAAAAAAATGTTTCTAAGTCTATATCATAAATGCTTGGGTCAATATAGAATTGTTGATCTAATGGGAAGTTTTCCTTTTGATTAGATATTAATTCAATAAGTTGAGTATAATCTTGTTTCATTTAAATAATTATGACTATTATAATTTTATTTCACTTAGTTTTCCAGTATTTCTTAATAAATATTATTAATTTAATTGGATATGAGTAAAATAAAATCTCCCTCAACTATTCAAGCTTTATTTCCTATAATATTTTTAGTAATATTATTGTCAATTAATGTCTCGATATTTGGAGATGATTCTTTATCAGGAAGTATTCAAATTGTATTAATTTTATCCTCAGCAGTAGCATCAATAGTAGCATTTAATTTAGGATTTACATGGCTTGAAATTCAGAAGGGGATTGTAAAAAGTATTAACTCATCTCTTCCGTCAATTTTAATTCTTTTTCTAGTAGGATCATTGGCAGGTTCTTGGTTGTTAAGTGGAATTGTTCCAGCTTTTATTTATTATGGAATTCAAATATTAAATGCTAAAGTATTTTTATTTGCTGCTTGTTTAATTTGTATAATAGTATCTATGGCTACAGGTAGTTCTTGGACAACCTCAGCTACAATAGGAATTGCATTAATAGGGATTGGCAGGGCTTTAGATATTTCAGATGGTTTAGTGGCAGGGGCAATTTTAAGTGGTGCTTATTTTGGAGATAAAATGTCTCCTCTATCCGATACAACGAATCTTGCTCCAGCAATGGCAGGAGGAGATTTAATATCACATATTAAGTATTTGGCCCTAACATCTGTTCCTTCAATATTGATTTCACTTATTATTTTTATCATTTTAGGATTTAACATTTCTGATAATTTAGATATTAATAACACTGAAATAATATCAAATGCTATTTTAGAAAAATTTTATATTTCACCTGTTTTATTTGTAGTACCTATCATAGTTATAGTTTTAATCTACAAAAAAATTAAAGCAGTTCCTGCTCTTTTTGTTGGAGTAGTTTTAGGTTCGCTTTTTGCTATTTTATTTCAAACTAATTTAGTTCTTGAAGTTTCAAACTTAGATAATAACTCTTGGCAAGCATTATTTTCTGGTACAATGACATCTTTATATGGGTCAATTTCAATTAATTCATCAAATGAATTAGTTTCAGATTTATTATCATCAAATGGCATGTTTGGTATGTTAAATACAATTTGGTTAGTTATATCTGCAATGATTTTTGGAGGGGTTATGGAAAGAGCAGGTTTTTTAAAACATATAACTTCTATTATATTAAATAAAATAAAATCAACAGGATCATTAATATCATCTACTGCAGGAACATGTATATTTTTTAATCTTACAGCATCTGATCAGTATTTATCTATTGTAGTTCCAGGAAAGATGTATTCGTCTATATATAAGGATAAGGGTCTAGCTCCTGAAAATTTAAGTAGGACGCTAGAGGATGGTGGAACTGTTACTTCTGTTCTTGTCCCATGGAATACATGCGGAGCATATCATGCATCTGTTTTAAATGTTGCTACATTATCATATCTTCCTTTTTGCTTTTTTAGCTTGATTAGTCCTTTAATGACAATATGTTTTGCTTATTTAAGAATAAAAATTAAAAGAATATCTTAATCTATTTCATTCAAAATCGACAAATAGTTGTTATACCTTTTCTCACTAATTGATTTATTAATATTTTTTTTTATAATGCAACCTGGTTCATTTTGATGATTGCAGTTATTGAATTTACATTGATTATTTTCTGATTTAAATTCAGGATATAAAAATTTTAAATCATTTCTATCAATATCATAAAAATAAAAATCCTTGAAGCCTGGTGTATCTACTAATGTCCCTTTATTTTTAATTTTAAAAATTTCAGAGAAAGTTGTTGTCTGTTTACCCCTCCCAGTTTTTAATGATAATTTATCTGTCTTTTGACTCTTTTTACCTGTTAGAAAGTTTATTAATGAAGATTTTCCAATACCTGAATTTCCAATTATTAGTGTTTTTCTGTTATTTAATATTTTTGAAACTTCATTTATATTAGTTTTTTTCTTAACTGATATTGTGAAGAGTTTTATATTTAAATCTTTATAAATTGATGATATTTCTTTTAATTTTTCTTCTTCCTTCTTATTTAATAAATCTATTTTGTTAAATAAAACAATGGGTTTTATTCCATAGAAAAATGAGGCTGCGATGCATTTGTCAATGAATTTTAACTTGGTGTAAGGTGACTTAATACTGCCCATGATTAGTGCTTGGTCAATATTTGCTGCAATTATATGAGCTTTATTATCTTTTAGTGATTTTTTGAGAAAATAGTTTTTTCTATCATAAATATCTTCAATAATACCTGTTTCTTTATCAATTAATTCTACTTCGACTATATCTCCTGATACAATTGGATTTGAAAAATTATTTCTAAGTTTATTTTTTCCTCTATAATTACATTTAAATATTTTATTATTTAATTGTACAGTATATAGGTTACCTACTGTCTTAATAACAACTCCTTTCATTTTAAATATTTTATTAAGTAACCATTTATTTTTTCAGTAGCTCCAGAATTATTTTTTATAAATTCATTTCCTCCTTTTCCTATATCTCTATTTTTAAATATTCTGTTTTTTAAGAGTTTAAATTCATTTCCATTTTTTATTGGAAATCCAATTCCCTCTTTTTCAAGTTTACCTACCTCTATAAACTTTCTATTATTTTTATGATAACCATAAGTTACAGGTATATTCCACACTGCAGCTTCTAATGTATTATGAAGTGCTCCTCTAAAACCGCCCCCTATAAAAGCAATTTTACCATATTTATAAATTGATGAGAGCATCCCTATATTATCAATAATAAGAATTCTTTTTCTAACATTTTTTTGGGGTAACTCAGAAAATTTTATGGTATCATTAATAAATATATTTTCTAAGTGCTCAATTTCTTTTTCATTTATATTATGAGGAGCAATTATGTATTTTGTATCTGTTAAATCTCTAATTATTTCATTTTTAATTATCTCTAAATCACTTTTCCAGGCACTCCCAATAATAATGGTGTTTTTATTATTTATAAAATCTTTTATTTTATCTATATTTTTTGATTCTTCATGTATTTTTAGTACTCTATCATATCTTGAATCTCCAATAACTTTGACATTTTCTATCTCGATCTTATTTAAAAGATCTTTTGAGTTTTCATCTTGAACTAAAAACATTGATATATTTTTTAATATATTTTTAAAAAATGGAATAGGATAGAAATAAATTTGATTTTTTCTAAAAATAGAAGAAATAGAAACTATTGGGATTGAATTTAATTTTGCATGATATATTAAGTTTCTCCAGAACTCGTATTTGATAAGAATTAATATTTTGGGATTTAATAACTCAAATAATAATTTCATCTGATTTGAATTATCAGATAGCATATAAAAATGAAAATCTATTTCTTTATTTTTTTTAATTATATTTTCCGCTGAAGAAGAAAAATAGCTTACTAGTATTTTATGATCATATTTTGTTTTAATGGATTCAATTATAGGTTTAGCTTGTTCAAATTCTCCAACAGATGCCACATGAATCCAAATAATCTCTTTTTCTCCTATCTTATTTTTTATGTAGTCAATTGTTTTCTTTCTTCCTAAAATTATTCTTTTATTTTTCTTATTAAAATTTGAGTTTAATTTTAGAATTGATTCAAAAAGTGAGATGAATAAATTGTAGAGAAAACTCATTTATTTAAGTTTTCATTTATTTCAAAAATATATTTTAAAATTTCTTCTCTACCTGTTTTATTTAAGGATGACGAAATAAAATAATTTGGAATTGAAGACCAAAATTTATTGAGTGAGGAAGTGAAATCATTAATTTTTTTATCAATTTCATATTTCTTTATTTTATCAACTTTAGTAAATATTAGATTTACTGGAAGATTATTTTTTCCAATAAAGTTTATGTATTTGATATCAATATCTTGAGGTTTTATTCTAATATCAATTAAAATAAAAATAAGAACTAATTTTTCGGAGTTTAATAAGTATTTTTTTGTCATGTTATCCCAAGATTCTCTATTTGATTTACTAGTTTTAGCCCAACCATATCCAGGTAAATCCACAAAAAATAATTTTTTATTGATGATAAAATGATTAATTAATTGAGTCTTTCCAGGTTTCGATGATGTTTTAGATAATTTATTTCTTTCCACTAACATATTAATCAGTGATGACTTGCCAACATTAGATCTACCTAAAAATACGTATTCCGGTAAATCAGTTTTAGGGCATTCCTCAAGCTTAGAACTACTCTTAACAAATTTTGCTTCCTTAATCATCTATTTTATTAACTATATGCAATTTTAATTCATTTTTAAAGTTTAGATATTATATTTATTGATAAATGAAAAAGATTTTTTTAATCCTGTTTTTTCTCATAGTATCCTCAAATAATATTTTTTCACAAGCAACTAGAATTAATTTAGCTGGATATGATGACATAAATAGTCATTTTGGATTTTTATTAGGTCTTCACTCATCTTATTATAGAATAAATTATTCCCCTGACTTTTTATCTAACGACTTTAGTTATTTACATAGTATTCACTCCAAGCCAATGCCAGGATTCAAACTAGGTTTCATTTCTGATTTTAAGCTTTATTATCCCTTTGATTTAAGGACCTTGTTACAAGTTTCTTTTTCAGAGTATAGGATGGATTATTATAATGTTGATGGAGCAATTTTTACTGATATTCGTCCCGCAACATTTTTAGAAACTCCCATTCTTATAAAATATAAATCAAAAAGAAGGAAAAATAGTAGAATGTTTATCATTGGTGGTTTAAAACCTTCTCTTGAGATTGGAGCAAAAAATAAAGATGAAGCAGGAAAAGATATTTTAGATTTAAAGTCATTTGATATTTCTTTAGAATTAGGTTTTGGTAGCGATTTGTTTTTTCAGTTATTTAAACTTTCTCCAGAGGTCAGATACTCCAGAGGTCTAAGAAACATTTTAAATAAAAAAAAATTAAATGAATATAATTTACCAATTGATAAAATTGTAGTTCACAATATTTCATTTTTCTTTACTTTTGAAGG
>JAYNOQ010000088.1:0-2916 GCA_038113315.1 Flammeovirgaceae bacterium
AATTAAAAAAATCCTACTTTCTAGATAATAATCTTAAATATTTTATCAATCCAATATCAAATCAAGACGAAGTTTCAATTTTAGATTATAGTAACTCAATAGTTATATACAAAACATTAAATAATAATTTATCTATGATGGAACTAAAAAAATAAATAGTTTTAAAAGAATAAAATAAACCAAAATGAAAAAATTACTAGCTATACTAATATTAATAACTGTTTCTCCAGATATATTATCTCAAAGAAAACAAAAGAAAAAGAATACAAACTCTAATCAAATATCATATGAGATTCCAGATATAAAATGGAGATCTATCGGACCATACAGAGGAGGTAGATCAGCAACAGTTACTGGATCAACAAATTCAAAAAGCACTTTTTATTTTGGTGCAACTGGAGGAGGAGTTTGGAAAACTACTAACTCTGGAGTTACATGGAAGAATATTTCAGATGGATATTTTGGTGGATCTATAGGTGCAGTAACTGCAAGTGAATCCGATCCTAATATAATTTATGTTGGAACTGGTGAGAAAACAGTTAGAGGAAATGTGTCACCTGGATATGGAGGATTTTGGAAATCAGATGATGCCGGTGAAACTTGGAAAAAAATGAATTTAAATATCGACCAAGTTCAAGTTGGGAGGATAGCTGTTCATCCAAAAAACCCAGATATTGTATATGTAGCAATTATGGGAGACTTATTCAAAAACAGTGAAAATAGAGGTGTTTATAAATCTAATGATGGTGGAGAAACATGGAAAAAAGTTTTATATGCAAATGAAAGGTCAGGTGCAGTTGATATTTCAATTGATAAAAATAATCCAAGAATAATTTATGCTTCAACCTGGAATATTAGAAGAACTCCATATAGTTTAGAGAGTGGAGGTGAAGGATCTGGTTTATGGAAATCAACAGATGGTGGTGAAACTTGGAAAAATATTTCAGGGAATACCGGATTACCTAAAGGTCTGTGGGGAATAAGTGGAGTATCGGTATCACCTGTTAACTCAAAAAAAATATTTGCTCTAATAGAAAATAAAAATGGTGGCTTGTTTAGGTCAGATGATGGCGGTGAATCTTGGAAAAAAGTAAATGAAGATAGGAATTTAAGACAAAGAGCATGGTATTACACAAGAGTTTATGCAGATACACAAAATGAAAATAGAGTGTATGTGATGAATGTTTCTTTCTGGAGATCTGAGGATGGAGGTAAATCATTTGAGAGATATAGAACTCCACATGGTGATCATCATGATTTATGGATTGATCCTCAAGACAATTCTAGATTAATAGTTGGTGATGATGGAGGAGCACAAGTTAGTAATGACGGAGCATTAAGCTGGTCGACATATATGAATCAACCTACAGCTCAATACTATAGAGTTGCCACTGATAACAGCTTCCCATATAATATACTTGTAGCTCAGCAAGATAACAGTACACAAAGAGTTCCTCATAGAGTAAATTCAGGTGGGATTGGAGAAAGAGATTGGGAACCATCAGCTGGTGGAGAAAGTGCTCATATGGCTGCAAAACCAGATAATCCTGATATTGTTTATGGAGGAAGTTATGGTGGTTATCTATCGAGATTAGATCATAGCTCGGGTGAAGAGAGAACAATAAATGTTTGGCCAAATAATCCTATGGGACATGGTGTTGAGGATATGAAATATAGATTCCAGTGGAATTTTCCTATATTTTTCTCACCTCACGATAATAATAAATTATATACAACTTCAAATTATTTTCATGTAACAAAAAATGAGGGGCAAACTTGGGAAGTAATTAGCCCTGACCTAACAAGAAATGAACCTGAAAAACAAGGGCCATCTGGAGGACCTATAACAAAAGATAATACTGCTGTAGAATATTATGCAACGATTTTTGCGGCATGTGAATCACCATATGAGGAAGGGTTGCTTTGGGCTGCATCTGATGATGGAATGATTCATGTATCAAAAGATGCTGGTGAAAATTGGAAAGATGTAACTCCTCCGAATGCTCCAAAATATCTTATGTGGAATAGTGTTGAACCTGATCCATTCACTGAGGGAGGTTTATATGTTGCAGGAACACTCTACAAAGATGGTGACTTTAAACCTTACATGTTTAAAACAAAAAATTATGGTGAAACATGGACTAAGATAGTTAGTGGCATACCAAACAATTTCTTTACAAGGGTATTAAGGGCTGATCCAGAAAAAAAAGGACTACTTTATAGTGGGACTGAATCTGGTGTATTTATATCTTTCGATGATGGAACATCCTGGAAACCATTTCAAATAAATCTACCACTTGTTCCTATTACTGACATGACAATTAAAAACAATAATTTAATTGCTGCTACTCAAGGTAGATCTATATGGATTATTGATGACTTAACACCTTTACATCAATTAAATGAGTCCAATCACAAGAAAGATTTTCATTTATTTAAACCTATAGACAGTTACAGAATGGGATATCCTAGCTGGGGAGGCTCCTCAGCTACTCAAGGAAAAAACCATCATAATGGTGTAGAAGTTTTCTTTAATATAGATGAGAGTTTAGTTAATGATAATTCTAATATATCACTAGAGTTTTTAGATGAAAATAAAAATACGATTAAAAAATATACTTTAAATGATAAAACATCACCTCTAAAATTAGAGGGTAATAAAAATTCATTTGTATGGAATATGAGATACGATAACGCAGAGGGGTTTGATGGTCTCATTATGTGGGCAGCAGGATTGACTGGACCAAAAGCACATCCAGGAACATACTATGTTAAACTTAATGTTGGAGAATCAAGCATGATGGAGTCATTTAAAATATTAAAAGATGAGAGAAGTTCATCATCAAACGAAGATCTGAAAGAACAGTTTGAATTTTTAATTGGTATTAGAGACAAAGTAACAGAAATACATAAAAC
>JAYNOQ010000088.1:3016-4979 GCA_038113315.1 Flammeovirgaceae bacterium
ATTTCTTCAATAAGTGGATCAGGAACTGGTGAATTACTAGACCTAATTGTTGAAAAGTTAGATGATAACATAAATAATCAAGATGAAACGTTACCAAGAATTTCTATTCTTGGTAGACCAAATGTTGGTAAGTCATCATTTATTAATGCAATTCTGGGTGAAGAAAGAAATATTGTTACTAATATATCTGGAACAACAAGAGATTCTATTGATACCAAGTATAATTTATTTAAAAAAGAATTTATAATCACTGACACAGCTGGAATAAGAAAAAAAGCCAAAGTCAAAGAAAATATAGAATTTTATTCTGTAATGAGATCTATTCAAGCAATGGAAAATAGTGATATATGTATCATTATGATTGATGCTGTTCAAGGATTTGAGAGTCAGGATATGAATATTTTATCATTAGCAGTAAAATATAAAAAAGGAATAATTTTAATGATAAATAAATGGGATCTAATTAATAAGGATACTAATAGCGCTAAAGAATTTGAAGAAAAACTAAACAATAAAATTACCCCTCTAAATTTTGCTCCAGTAATTTTTACTTCTGTGTTAAATAAACAAAGAATTCATAAAGTTCTAGAATCTGCAATAAATGTTTATGAAAACCGATCTCAAAAAATAACTACCTCTCAACTTAATAATCAGATGCTCCCAGAAATAGAAAAGTATCCCCCACCCGCTACAAAAGGAAAATATATAAAGATTAAGTATATAACTCAATTACCCACTAAAACTCCAACCATTGCCTTCTTCTGTAATTTACCTCAATACATTAAAGAACCTTATAAAAGATTCTTACTAAATAAACTTAGAACAAAATTTCAATTAGAAGGAGTACCAGTAACTTTAGTATTTAGAAAAAAATGAAATACCTCTTATTTCAATAAATTAAAACATTTTAATACTAATTTTGTAATATGTCAAAGTCAAATTACAATTTTCCAGAAATAGAAAAAAAATGGCAGGATCATTGGGCGTCTAATAAAACTTTTAAGTCTGAGATAAACGACAAACCAAAATATTATATAATGGATATGTTTCCTTATCCATCAGGATCTGGACTTCATGTAGGCCATCCATTAGGATATATTGCTTCTGATATAATTTCAAGATATAAAAGACTTGAAGGTTTTAATGTTTTACATCCAATGGGATTTGATTCTTTTGGACTTCCCGCAGAACAATACGCAATAAAAACAGGCCAACATCCAAAAAAAACTACAGAGGAAAACATAAAAAGATTTAAAGAACAATTAAATACTATTGGTCTTTCTTTTGACTGGGATAGAGAGGTAAAAACTAGTGACAGTGAATATTATAAGTGGACTCAGTGGATATTTTTAAAGCTTTATAATAGTTACTTTGACACTGATAAAAATAAGGCTTGTGATATTAGTGGATTAAAAATACCGTCTAACCTAGATCAGAATGAAAAAAATAGTTTTATTGACTCAAGAAGATTAGCATATATTGATGAAGTTGATGTTAATTGGTGTGAGGAATTAGGAACTGTACTTTCTAATGAAGAGGTTATTGGCGGTGTAAGTGAAAGAGGTGGTTTTCCAGTAGTGAGAAAACCTATGAAACAATGGGTAATGAGAATCACTGACTATTCAGAGAGATTACTCGAAGATTTAGATTCACTAGACTGGCCAGAATCTATTAAGACATCTCAAAAAAATTGGATTGGAAAATCGGAAGGAGCAGAAATTAATTTTAATGTAGACAACAACGATAGTATAAAAGTATTTACGACAAGACCCGATACAATTTTTGGAGCAACTTATCTTGTTTTAGCTCCAGAACACCCACTAATAAATAAAATAACAACAGAAAACTACAAAGATGAAGTAGAAAAGTATGTCTACTTAGCTTCTACAAAAAGTGAACTTGAAAGACAGGAAAATGAAAAAAATAAAACTGGTGTGTTTACTGGTGCTTTTGCAATAAATCC
>JAYNOQ010000089.1:0-4975 GCA_038113315.1 Flammeovirgaceae bacterium
TATATTGATAAAAATGGTTTTCCTATTCGAAGTGAAGTAAAGACAATTTCTATTAATATTACTAATTCAAAACCTCGTGCAAAAAGCGGTACAGAAACTGTAAAACAAGACTCTGAAAAAACTTTTGTACTAGTAGCTGATGATAGTGATGGAGATAAGTTGACATATGAAATTTTAGATCAACCGTTAAGAGGAAGGCTTTATAAAAATAATAGAATTAACGGTCAATATACTTATACTCCGAATCAAAATGTTACTGGATCTGATAAATTTACTTTTCGTGTTTTTGATGGAGCAGATTATAGTGAGGAAGTTGTTTTTAACCTCCAAATTTCAAAAGTAAATAAAGTTCCTGTTGCAAGAAGTTATAATGTTGAATTATTACATGATACAGACTATGAAGATTTTTTCCAAGGTCAAGATGAAGATGGTGACAAGTTAAAATATTTTGTTACCAAAAACCCTGCGAATGGTAAACTTACTTCTTCTGATGATAACAAGTTTACCTACACACCTAATAGAGGTTTTGTTGGACAAGATACTTTTAATTATAGAGCTGAAGATTCAAATGGGGCTCGAAGTAATACAGCTACGATTCTTGTAAAAGTTACCAATCAAAAACCTATAGCAATCGGTAGATCGTATGAAGGCTCTTTTTCTGATGAATTTATTATTGATTTAGAAGGAAAAGACCCAGATGTAGTTGACGATTCTAGATTAAGCGTGAAAATTTATAAGCAACCTTTTGGTACTTTAGAAAAGGTTCGTGGAACTAAAAGTCAATATCGTTATAAAAATACAAGAAAAGTAAAAGAGGATGATATTATCTTTCAGGTATTTGATGGGGTTGAAAATAGTGAATTAGTAAAAATTTCACTTAAGTTAATTGAAAATAATACGCAAGTTTCATCAACTGTAACTAATAAACCTACTTCTTCCACTAAAACTGTAAGATCTTCACAACCGAGAACTCAAGCAAAGCCCGTTTCTAAACCAAAACCAACAAGAGTGCCTTCTCAACAGCAAGCATCTACTGACAAAGATGATGATGGTGGCTCTAATATGACATTAATCTTAGGATTGCTATTAGTTGTTGTTTTAGCTGCTGCTGGAGGCGGTGGAGGCGGTGGTTCTGATCCTACCGGTGGTGTTGATATTGGTATTACAATCCCATGATTTTAAGAAAACTAGTTTTAATATTTACTGTTTTTATCCTGATTTCTTCATGTCAAGATGTTGATATGTATGAAAAGGATAAGTTTGGAAGTTTATCATTATCTTTTGTCCAACCATCAGATGAATTAATTAATTCTTTAGAAAATAGTCGTACATCTTCTCAACTAGCTGATGTAGATCAAGTTAGAATTACTATAGGTGTTGAAGCACCTACCACTGTTAGCATTATTAATGGAACTGCGTCTTATTCTAGGTCAGGATTGCCTGTTGGAACTATTTCAGTTAAAGTTGAATTAACCGGTGCTGGTATCACAAAGTATACTCAAACAAAATCCGTCACTATTATTGCAGATCAACAAACTTCAGCTTCCTTTAATGCATTTGCTATTACCAATCAAAGTATAAGTTACACTTCAACCCTTGAATCCACCTATGATGTTGGTAATGATATCAACCTAAGTTGGACCAATTCACACGCTGAACAGCCTGTGAATATTGAACGTTGGGACCAAGTAGGAGGAGTATGGGTAAAATCAAGCACCATTGAAAGCAACTTTGTAGGTACATCTTACACTTGGAATACCCAAGGAGAATCTTCTGGTGAAAATGTCAAGGTACGTATCCAATCTACGATTTCCTCAAGCTTTATTGATTCTCAACCGTTTCAATTATTAGCTGATGATAATAGATACGTAGACATAGTTGTTGGACATAGTAATGGAGGAGGATCAGATAATCAATTTATTGTGGGATGGGACTTTAATTTTCAAATTATTTGGGGAGATTTTTCAGGAGATGTTGATATATACTGGTATGACACAGATTATAATCAGCTAGTCACCATTGTTGAAGATTTTGGTCAAAGCGATTCAACAGTTTGTGCAGGACAATCTCCTGGATCATGTCAATATTTGTTTTATCCATCAAATTCCTTTAATGGTAATAATTTTACTGCTCTTATTCCCCTTCTTAATAGTTCAGATGGCGATACATTCCCATCATCACAAACTAAGAAATTTAGAGTTTGTGAAGCTGGTACTACTGATTGTGTGGACTCTTCAGAATCATATCAATTTACTGGATGGTCAATGAATAATTCTTTTTCAAATGTTACTCTAACTTATTGGAATGACCCTAATCCAAGTGGAAGCGGAGGAGGAACAGGATCAAAATATTTATGGTCAACCTCAATGAACAGTATAAATGTTTCAACTTCCGGAGGTTCAGGAGATGTTGATTTATATTTGTATAAAATTAACAATCCAAATTCTTCAAACGTTTCTTATACAATAGTTGCTTCTTCTGCTCAATCAGGAAATAACGAAAGTATTAATTATACTGGAGATGGTGGATTTTATGTTCTTAGACTTTATCCATATAATGGTATAACAACTAGTGGATTTACAGTTACATCTACTTCTTCTCGAACAAATGATAAAGATGCTTCAAAATTAAAATTTGAGTAATTTTCTTAATATTTTATATTTTTTTAGTATATTTTTTAAAATGAAAAAATTTTTTACACTTTTAACGCTATTTATTTTCATACAGTCATGTGATGATGTTATTGAAGAGTCTGAAAACAGTAAATACGGTGCGATTAAATTAACTTTTAATAAACCTTCTGAAGAACTCACTGAAGATATTAATAATCGTTCGATGTCACAGTTTGTAGATGTTGATGCGGTTCGTATTACAATTAATAATTCTGCTCCAGTTACAGTATCTATAGTAGGTGGTAGTGCTTCGTATTCTAAATCTGGACTTCCTGTGGGTACAGCAACAGTTAAAGTTGAATTAACCGGTGCTGGTATCACAAAGTATACTCAAACAAAATCCGTCACTATTATTGCAGATCAACAAACTTCAGCTTCCTTTAATGCATTTGCTATTACCAATCAAAGTATAAGTTTTTCCAATTCCTTTCAGTCAACTTATGATGGAGGAGATATCATTAATTTGAGCTGGACCAATTCACACGCTGAACAGCCTGTGAATATAGAACGTTGGGACCAAGTAGGAAGTATATGGGTTAAGACAAAAACTATCGAAGATGATTTTGTAGGAACATCATATACTTGGAATACCCAAGGAGAATCATCGGGTGAAAACGTCAAGGTACGTATCCAATCTACGATTTCCTCAAGCTTTATTGATTCTCAACCGTTTCAATTAATAGTTACTGAACGATTTATAGAAATAGATAATGGTAAAATCTTAAGATTGCAAGATGCTTTCGTTTCTTCTGATAATCATATTATTTTAAGCGGACATACTGTAAATAGCTCAAATGATATTAATGCGGTAATAGCAAAATATGATTTTGATGGAAATTTAATAGTTTTTAACGAACGATCTTACTCAGGTTATTTTAAATATTTTTATTCAATTGAATTTAATGATTTTATTTATAGTGTGGGTGTAGATACTAATACTAACAGAATTGTAGTGGATAGATGGAATTTATCTTTAACATCATATGATTCATATGTTACAAATATTAACTATTCTTGTAGTGGAAGTACTTGTAGAGGTGTAAAGGTAGGTGGTATAGAGAGATATACATCTAGTTCTGGTACCGATGCATTGCTTATTCCATATTCTAAAGATATTGATGGTTATGATGGTTACTATAGATTCAACGCTGGACTATTATCTCTTATAGTTAACAATAATGGTTCTTTATCTTTTGGAAATACATCTGAATGGAATTACCAAGATGATGATTTTAATTTTGGTATTATTTCAAATGGTAATAGATTTGTCTTTACAAGATATAATGAAAATTACTCAGGTTCTAGCAATAATCTATTACTAAGATTGGAAGTCGATTATAATCCATACAGTGGTTCTACCAATTATGTTTTTGAACCATATTCTGGACATACTCTTTCACCTTATTATTTTGAATATTATAATCTATATTCATCTGTCAAATCTAATATTTATCAATCTGTATACGGTTCAGATCTAAGAAGCAATATTGTTGTTCCACTTTTATTTGAATTTAGTGCTTTTGGTAATATTATTTCCGACGATAATAGATATTATTATTCCTCCTATGTAAATCCTAATGATAATTCTTATGCATTAGCAGGGTCTAAGTATCAAGGTAACACAACTGTAAGATATCCATTTATTGCTACCTATTCCTCCAATAACAATTTAATTGAAGAAAGATTGTTTACCGAATTTGGTTATGAGGGTAGATTTAGAGATATTATTACTGGACCAGATGAGCAAATAATTGGTGTTGGATCTTTATATAGAACTGATTATGATATTTCATTTTTATATATCTCTACTGCAAATAATAAGCAAAGTTTCTCAAAAAATATCAGTGAAATTAAAAATAAGATTGCCCCAAATTCTATAAAAACTCTTTCCGGTTCTACTTCAATAATTTACGATAATTAATTCAACAGGCTTAATAGAATTTTCAGATATTGTTATAGACAAGTTTCCACAAATAGGGCAAAAATCCTCAGGTAAGTTCATTAACGCAGATTAAATTAATTCTTTTAAAACTTTTATAGTTTTTTTGTAATTTCTGTTACATGAAAAAATTTTTATCAGTATTATTTCTTTTCTTCGTAATTCAATCATGTGATGATAAAAAAACCCAACAATTCGGTGGGGTAAACCTTACAATTCAAAAACAAACTTATGAAGAGAGTACTGAAGTTGAAAATGAGGTTGATGTCGAAGTCAAGGTAGATGAAGACGATTTTGAACTAACATCTCTAAAGAATAAAGAAATAAAAACAAATGTTATCAAATCTGATGATGTCTTTAGAAA
>JAYNOQ010000090.1:0-2621 GCA_038113315.1 Flammeovirgaceae bacterium
TAGATGTTCATATTAGGAAAATAAGAGAAAAATTAGGGCAAGATTTTATAAGCACTATAAAAGGTGTAGGTTATAAGTTTAAAAATTGATTCCTAAACTTAGCTTAAATTCTCTCCTAGGAGATAAACTAGAGTAAATTGATTTAATATCGTTTGTATAATAGTAACTTTCAACCTTTTCATCTAGGAGGTTTTTGATTCCAAGTCCTAATTTTAAATTACCTGTTCTTCCAAATTTGTAATTGAAATTTAGATTAAGACTATTAAAAGGTTCTGTAAAAATATCTGGAACATAATTAACACCAACTATTTGAAGGGTTTTACCTTGAACGTTATAATTTAATGATCCTTCAAAATTATTATTAATTGAATTGTAGTTTAACCCTAGATTGACTAGATAGGGTGATTGTCCCTGAAGTTCTCTTTTCCTACTTACAACTTCTCCTGACCTTGCAGACTTTATTCTTCCTTCATATTCCTTTTCATCCATTATCTCTTCTGATCTTATTATTGATGTATTAAATGTTAAATTAAAATTTGATAAATTTTCACTTAAAAATTTAAGATTCTTTCTAAGTTCAACTTCCAACCCATATACTATTGCTTCATCAACATTTTTAGGAGTGTAGTCATTTGGACTTGCCCCATTATAAACAACAAGTTCTATTGGATTTGTAAAGTCTTTATAAAACAAACTGATAGCATACATCTGAGCATCCTCTTGAAATAATTCCCATCTTAAATCATAATTTAAAATTTTTGTTGGTAGGATATCAATATTTCCAATAAATGTAGTAGAAGTTACTGGATCAAATATTTGAGCAATAGATTTTTCTTTAAATGAAGGTCTTGCAATTGTTCTGGATAGTGAAAATCTTAAATTTGACATTTCTTTAAGTCCATAAATAAGATTTATTGATGGAAATAAATCTAGTTCACCTAGAATATTTTCATCCTCATATACAATATCTCCTTGTTGATTCTGGCCTGTATAATATAGATTATAATTTTCAGCTCTTAGGCCTAATATACTTTTAAGTTTATCTGAAAGAGAAAATTCATTTGATAGATAAAAAGATAAATTTGATTGAATTGCATTATAGGTATTTGATATCTCATAATTACCATTAATATAACTTCCTTGACCTGAATTAATAGTCCATAAATTTTCATCAAATAAAATTTCATCTGGGTCTCCAGACCAACTGTATAGGTATTCTTTTCTGATATAAACTCTGTAATTAAGAATTTCAAAATCTCTTTCTTTAAAGGTGTAAGTGGAACCAATTTTGAATTTAGACTCTCTATTAAAAAGTGAATAATTTTTTGTTAAATCTACTTTACCAGTAAGATTATATTCATCTAAATATCTCCAAATACGAGTAGGATCTCCTGATTCACTTGGTTCAATTGTATATTTTTGTTCATCCCACCTGAAAGGTGTAAGTCGTAAGTCAGGATCTGTTACTTTAGAAAGAGTTGGAGATATTTTCCAATCCACTATGAAATTACCAGAAGAATTAGAGTGTTTTCCTTCTAATAATACATTAGAAATCTGTCTTTGGGTATACTCTAAATTATCTTTATATAACTCAACTGAATTTTCCCACAGATATTCCTGAAAAAAACTTCCAGCTCTAGACTCACCATTCTGAAGATGCATTAGGTTAATTTTAAACTTTGACTGGTTTGTTTTATATGCTACTCCAACTAATCCACTAATAAATGCTTCTCTTTTACCTAGACTTCCAATTTGATATCTATCAATAACTAATTCAGAAATATTTGGATCAACTTGTTTTCTCATCCAATAGTTCTCAAAATTTTCATAAAAAGTATAATCATTTTTGATATTAAATGAACTTATCAAACCAAGAGTGTTTCCTGATTTTAAATTGTACTGATTGCCGTAAGTTATACCAAATCCAAAATTCATTAAGCTATTTCCAATTTTAGATGCAAGATTTGGATCAAAGGAGTTTGTTATCGATGTGAGACTTGGATCCTGATCAACTGTTTGAGGGATGACAGTTCTTCTGTTTATTGGTACCTCTCTCATCCCATTGTCAAAACCTAACCAGTCCGTTTGACTTCCGTCATAATAAGGAAAGTTATCTTTAAAGTGCATTGACGGATTATAAGTTCCACTAAAAGAAATATTAAATTCTTTCTCTTCAGGGAAATCTTTTGTTTCAATATTTACTATGCCTCCAGTAAAGTCAGCTGGTAAGTCAGCACTTGATGATTTTAGTATAACAATATTTTTAATAAGATTTGTTGGGAAAATATCCATTTGAAGGGTATTCCTGTCAGGATCTAATCCAGGAATATCTAATCCATTTAAAATTGTTTTTGTGTACCTATCTCCTAAGCCTCTAACAAAAACATATTTTCCTCCTTGAATAGAAACACCGGGAACTCTTTTTATAGCTGCTGCAGCATCACTGTCTCCAATTTTTTTAAAATTTTCTGCAGTTATTCCATCCAGAAGGTTAGGAGATTTTCTCTGTACAGTTAGAAGCGCTGACTCACTATTTGCGATTACTTCTGCTGTCACAACTACACTTTCTAGTAACTCTGACTCATATTCTAAACTAACTGATAGTGGATAAATAGATCCTT
>JAYNOQ010000090.1:2721-4959 GCA_038113315.1 Flammeovirgaceae bacterium
TCTAGTAACTCTGACTCATATTCTAAACTAACTGATAGTGGATAAATAGATCCTTTAATGATTTCTATATCTGTTACTAAAATACTTTCATACCCAACATATGAAAATTCAATAGAATAAGTTCCAGGCTGTACCTCTAAGTTATAGTTGCCCTCAAAATCAGTTGTTGTTCCAGTCCCTAGTTCTTTGACAATTATATTTGCAAAAGGTAATCCTTCCTGAGATGATTTATCTTTTAATGTGCCCCTTATAATTCCATTTTGACTTGATGAAAATTCGGGTATAAAGAATAATATTATTATTGTAATAATTCTTACCATAAAAAATATTTTTCGCTAAAATAAAAATAGCCCGGAAAACTCCGGGCTATTACTATATTAACTATTTGTTATTAAATCTTTAATTAATATAGACCATTTGCTTTCGACCATGTCCAATCAAATCCAGCTAAGGTAGCACCAACAGTTTGACTTCCAGCAGTTACAACTGTTACAGCAGCACTTCCAGATGGATTGTTGATCATTGTTCTTGTACCACTAATCTCAGGCATAATATTTAGAACATCAGTGTCTGAAGCATTCAAAACAATTTCCCAGTTCTCGAATGAAAGTGTACCAGCGGCATAAGTAGCATCTGAACCAGAACTTAATGAAATGTCTCCGTCACCTGCAGGTGGGAAGTTGTAAGCATAGACATTTTTATTAGCACCTAAAGCAGACTTTCTAAAGTCAGCAATTTCACTTTTAGCAGTACCACCGTTACCAATAAGAGTGATTCCGTCCAAAGTATATCCTGCTTCCATAGAACCTTCAGGACCATCAATTTCAAGAGCATGATCAGAACCAGGTCCTTGAAGAGATACACTGTTAGTAATTGAACCAGAGTATGATTGATCAATATCAATTCCATCGTCATCGTGGAAAGCTGTCATGCAATAGCTACAATCTACTGAACCACCAAAGAATTCAATACCGTCATCTTTGTTAGCAACAACTTCAACATATGAAATTGAAGTACCAGATCCTACACCTCCTAATGTCAGACCATTGATTTCATTACCTTCACCAAGTAGAGATCCACCGTGTCTAATTGAAATGTAAGAAAGTGTTCCAGAATTGTCTGCGTCATCGCTACCACCATATGAACCATATGGAACATCTGCAGGAATTCCTTCTATCTGAGCACTAACAACATCAATACCATCATCGTCAGATGCAGATATTTTAGCCTTTCCTAATACAATTAATCCACCCCATAATCCTGAATCATCAGTTGTTAGGTTAGTACCAGAAGTTGATCCTAACTCGATATTATCCGAAGTTGAAGTAAAGATAATAGGAGAAGATGCAGTACCAACTGCGTTAATTTTTCCTCCCATAGCAACTACTAAAGCAGATGCTAGAGATCCTGTGCCTGGAGAACCTTTAATAATAGTTCCTGCCTCAATAGTTAAGGTAACACCTTCAGCAACATACACTTTGTTATTAAGTATATGAAATCTGTCAGAAGTCCATGTTTCATCAGCTTCAATAACACCTGTATGTTGTACTGGATCAGGAGTTACAACTATCGGTTCAGCTGTTACATCAATAACTGCTGTCTGAGAGCTTGATTTTCCTTGTGCATCTGTTACTGTAAGAGTTAGAGATGCTGCTCCAGCCTCTGCTCCAGCAGTAAATGTAGCAACAACATTACCACTTGTAGCACCGGCATCTGGTTCTGATTTAGGTGCAGCTGATCCTCCAGTAAAAGTCCATGCACTTGATGCATATCCTCCTGGTGACGAAACTGTAAAAGTTATATCAATAGCGCTATTAGCCTCTACTGATGATACTCCTGGTGCTGTGATGCTTGGAGCATCAAAAACCGGAGTAACTGGTTCTGGATCATCTTCACAAGCTGTGAGAATAAATAGACCTAGAACAAATAATCCTAATATTTTTTTCATGATTTATAATTTATTATTGATAAAAAAATTTAAACCAAAAGTATTAGTTGTATTTAAATATGATATGATGATAATATTATCTAGATATTATAAAAAAATATATTTTATGTTAATTCTAAGTTACCTTTATATTGTTAAAATAGATTCTAGATTATTTTAATATTAAGTATGAATTTTAATTTGAAATATTTGGAGTTTTAATTTTAATTAAAATTTTTAAAAGTAATTTTAACTCATGAATAACTCTCAATCTATCTCTGTTCTTTTTGGTATAATTGTTGGAATTATAT
>JAYNOQ010000091.1:0-4939 GCA_038113315.1 Flammeovirgaceae bacterium
TTAGTTACAGACTTACCAAGGTATTTATCACCTCCATCTCTCAACTCTACAGCTTCATATTCACCTGTTGATGCACCTGATGGTACTGCAGCTCTACCCATAATATCACCAGAATAAATATCTACTTCAACAGTCGGGTTACCTCTAGAATCTAAAATTTGTCTTCCTCTAATTTTTGTTATTTTACTCACTATTTAATCATATTTATAAAGTCATCAAATAAATATCTTGAGTCGTGAGGTCCAGGAGATGATTCTGGATGATACTGTACAGAAAAGGCCTTTTTACCTTTAACTTTTATTCCTTCAACAGTTTCATCGTTCAAATTAACATGCGTAAGCTCTAAAGATTTAGATTTTTTAATTTCATCCATTGATACAGCGAATCCGTGATTTTGTGATGTCACCTCAGACTTACCAGATTTTAAATTTTTTACAGGATGATTTATTCCTCTGTGTCCATTATGAAGTTTATAAGTTGAAATACCACAAGCTCGGGCTAGAATCTGATGACCCAAGCATATCCCAAAAATTGGTTCATCAGCATCTATAATTTCTTTAACTGTATTAACAGCATAATCCATGGAGGCTGGATCACCAGGACCATTTGATATAAAGAATCCATCCGGATTCCATGATTTCATCTCACTAAAAGAAGTTTTAGCAGGAAACACTTTACATAATGCACCTCTAGTACTAAAATTATCAAGGATAGATTTTTTACAGCCCAAGTCAAGAACAGCAATCTTGATGTTAGAATTTTCATCTCCGTATGTATATTCTTCTTTAGTTGTAACTTTAGAGGAAAGCTCTAAATTCTTCATAGGAGGAACTTTACTTAAAAGAACTTTTAGTTTATCAACATCAAGTATTTCGCTAGAGATAATAGCATTCATTGCTCCCTTATCTCTTATGTGCTTAACTAATTTTCTAGTATCAATATCAAAAATCGCTACTGTATTATTTTTAATGAAATAATCTTCTAAACTTTCTTCAGAATTAGATCTGCTATAAACTTCTGAGTATTCGTTTATAATAACACCATTGATCTGTGGAAACTTACTTTCTTGCTCTTCATCTACAGTACCGTAATTGCCAATATGTGAAGACGTATTAATTATAATTTGTCCAAAATACGAGGGATCAGTATAAATTTCTTGATATCCAGTCATTCCGGTATTATAACAGATTTCACCTGTAGCAGAGCCAATTTTACCGAGAGAATTTCCTGTAAAGACAGAACCGTCTTCAAGTAACAAAATAGCAGGTTTTCTAGATATTAGTCCCATTTTTTTTCAAAAATATATAATAAAAAAGGGATTAAATAAATTTAATCCCTTAAAATTAAAAATTTTTAGAAAGTACTATTTAGACTTCTTATCGTCCTTATCTTTCTTAGCTTTTTTTTCCTCTTTTTTAGGAGCATCTTTCTTAGTCTTAGAAGTTTCCTCGGCTACATTAGCTGTAGACTTTTTCTTTCTTCTTCTTCTAGTTTTAGGAGCAGAAGCTTTATCCTCACCTCCAAGTAATAGAGTATTATAATCAACTAGCTCAATAACACACATCTCTGCATTATCTCCAAGTCTAAATCCAGTCTTAATTATTCTTGTATATCCACCAGGTCTTGAAGCTATTTTTTCAGATACATTATTAAAAAGTTCAGTCACAGATTCTTTATTATTAAGTAAAGAAAATACGGTTCTTCTAGAATGAGTAGTATCGTTCTTAGATCTGGTTAAAATTGGTTCAATATACTTCCTGAGGGCTTTTGCCTTAGCAACAGTTGTCTCAATTTTTTTATGAATAATAAGAGAAGACGCCATATTAGAAAGCATTGACTTTCTGTGTGGGGCCTTTCTACTTAAATGATTAAACTTTTTACCGTGTCTCATTGAAATTAATTAATCTAAATTATACTTAGATAGATCCATACCAAAAGTAAGTCCTTTATTATCAACTAGCTCTTCTAGCTCAGTTAATGATTTCTTACCAAAATTTCTAAACTTCATCATATCAGAAATTTCTATACTTACAAGATCACCTAAAGTTTTAATATCTGCAGCTTTAAGACAGTTATAAGCTCTAACTGAAAGATCTAAATCATTTAATGATGTTTTTAGAAGTTTTCTCATGTGAAGTAATTCCTCATCTACAACTTCTATCTCATCAGAATTATCTTCAGCAAATTCCATATCCTTATCAGAAAATAAATAGAAATGCTTGATTAACAATTGAGCAGATCCTTTCAATGCATCTTCAGGATGAATTGAACCATCAGTCTGGATATCAAGAATTAATTTTTCAAAATCTGTTTTTTGTTCTACTCTAGTATTTTCAATGCTGTACTTTACATTAATTATAGGAGTAAAAACAGAGTCAATAGAAATAAAGTCAACATCTGAGGTTGAATTATTCTCCTCTGAAGAAACATATCCTCTACCTTTTTCGATTCTCAATTCGATAGAAAATTTAACTTTCTTACTTATTGAACAAATTTCTTGCTTTGGGTTAAGTACTTCGTACGAACTTGTTGCTTTTGAGATATCAGCACCAGTCAAAGTTCCTTTTTTATCAAAAGTAACAGTAACACTCTTTTCAGGATTATCATTTGTAGGCTTAAACCTTATAGTTTTCAGATTTAAAATAATTTCTGAAACGTCTTCAACAATACCGTCTATAGTAGAGAACTCATGTTGTATACCAGGAATTTTTATTCCAGTAACAGCATATCCTTCCAATGAAGATAATAATACTCTTCTTACTGCATTTCCAATCGTTAGACCATAACCTGGTTGTAAAGGAGAGAATGTGAAAATACCGTGAAAGTCATCGGCCTTTTCCATTACTATCTTATCTGGTAATTGAAATGAAAGTAGTGACATAATTTTTATAATTTATTTATACAATATTTTATTTAGAATATAATTCAACAATTAATTGTTCATTAATATTCTCAGGAATTGACTCTCTATCAGGGTAAGTTACAAGCTTGCCAAGTAAAGATTTATCATCCCATTCTAACCACTTATACTTATTAGCACTTTTATTAGCTACACTTGAAGATATAGCAGTTAAAGATTTTGACTTTTCTCTTACAGCAACCATATCACCTTCTTTAAGGGTATATGAAGGGATATTAACAAGATTACCATTTACTGTAATATGTTTATGAGTTACTAATTGTCTTGCAGATCTTCTAGTTGGAGCAATACCTAGTCTGTAAACTACATTATCTAGTCTTGCTTCAAGGAGTTGAAGAAGATTTTCACCTGTAACACCATCTTTTCTTGATGCCTTATCAAACATATTTCTAAACTGTTTTTCTAGAATACCATACAAGTACTTTGCCTTCTGCTTTTCAGCAAGCTGAATCGCATATTCTGATTTTTTTCTTCTTCTGCCTCTACCGTGCTGACCAGGAGGATGAGGTTTCTTTTCTAAAGCTTTAGTATCACCAAAAATTGGCTCACCATATTTTCTTGAAATCTTTGATTTTGGTCCAGTATATCTTGCCATTTTTTATAATTTAAACTCTTCTTCTTTTAGGAGGCCTACATCCATTATGAGGAAGTGGAGTCACATCGTTAATCGACATAACATCTAAACCAGCATTTTGGATTGCTCTAATAGCTGAATCTCTTCCAGCACCAGGGCCTTTAATAAAAATATCTACTTTCCTTAAGCCAAGTTCATAAGCAGATTTAACAGCATCTTCTGTAGCAATTTGAGCTGCAAAAGGAGTATTTTTCTTTGATCCTCTAAATCCCATTTTACCGGCAGAAGACCAAGAAATAACTTGACCAGTTTCGTTAGTAATTGAAATTATGATGTTATTAAATGAACACTTAATGTGAGCTTGACCATTTGCATTGACAACAACTACTCTTTTTTTCGACTTATCTTTTTTCTTATTCATTATTTAACTGCTTTCTTTTTATTAGCTACTGTTTTTCTTTTTCCTTTTCTCGTTCTCGAGTTATTTTTAGTTTTTTGTCCTCTTACAGGTAAGCCTTTTCTATGTCTAAGACCTCTATAGCATCCTATGTCAAGTAGTCTCTTAATATTAAGTCTGACTTCTGATTTCAAATCCCCCTCAATCTTAAACTCTGAAGATATAATATTTCTGATTTTGTTAGACTCTTCTTCAGTCCATTCAGAAACTTTCTTATCGACACTTATGCCAGCTTCTTTTAAAATTTTTATAGCAGAGCTTTTGCCTAAACCATAAATATAGGTTAAGGCTATTTCACCTCTTTTGTTATCTGGAATATCTATACCTGCAATTCTCATAATTATCCTTGCCTCTGTTTAAATCGAGGATTTTTTTTATTTATTACATAAACCTTTCCCTTTCTCCTAATGATTTTACAATCACTACTTCTCTTCTTAACTGATGCTCTAACTTTCATTTTATTTATATCTAAATGTTATTCTAGCTTTTGTTAAATCATAAGGCGACATTTCAAGCTTAACCTTATCTCCAGGCAAGAGTCTGATATAAAACATTCTCATCTTACCAGAGATATGAGCTGTCACAATATGCCCATTATCTAACTTTACTCTAAACATAGCATTTGATAAGGCTTCAGTAACAATACCATCTTGCTCTATTGCTTTCTGTTTTGCCATAATTAAACGCTTCTGCCTTTTATTTTACCTGATTTCATCATGCCATCATAATGTCTCATCAGTAAATAACTTTCAATTTGCTGAAGTGTATCCAATATCACACCTACCATGATGAGCAATGATGTACCGCCATAAAATTGAGCGAAGCTCTGATTAATACCGAACATCATAGCAAAGGCAGGCAATATAGCCACCACAGCTAATAGAATAGAACCTGGTAGAGTAATTCTGTCCATCACATTAGATATAAAATCTGATGTTTCAGGGCCAGGTTTAATTCCCGGAATAAATCCGTTATTTCTTTTCATATC
>JAYNOQ010000092.1:0-4841 GCA_038113315.1 Flammeovirgaceae bacterium
ATGAAAAAATCAACTTATATATATCTTCTGTTATTAATTACACCAATAATAGAAATGAGCGCAATAAATATAGATTATAAGAAAAATGAAGCAAAAGAAAAAAAAGTAATTTTTTTTGGAAATTCTATAACTCAAGTTTGGAGTGATTATACAGATTTCTTTTCAGATAATGGATATATAAATAAAGGCATATCAGGTCAAACAACAGATCAGATGTTAATCCGTTTCAAAAAAGATGTTGTAGATGAAAAGGCAGATTGTGTAGTTATATTAGCAGGAATTAATGATTTAGCTGAGAATAATGGCCCAATAACATTAGATCAAATATTTGAAAACATTAAGTCAATGGTAAAAATTGCTAATGACAATAATATAAAAGTCATACTTTCTTCTATACTACCTGCATTTGAGTTTCTTTGGAACCCAGGAATTTATCCAAGCGATGATATTATTTTTCTAAATAAAAATTTAAAAGACTTCTGTGAATCAGGATACGCTACATATGTTGATTATCATACTTCTATGAGAGATAAAAGAAATGGACTCAGAGACGACTATACATACTGGAGAGATGACTTTAATGGATATGATGGTGTTCACCCTAATAAAAAAGGTTACTTGAAAATGGAGAGAATCATTTCAAAAACTCTAAAAAAAATACTCTAATCCATTATTTTCCTAAAGCTTCTAAGAACTTCATCGTATTTTTCCTTAGATATTTTATAGGTCATCTCATGAGTTTTTGTTGGTTTAGAAGTTGTATTATATAATTCCCAACTCATATTACCTAATCTCCTTTGTACAGACGGTGGAGATCCTGAAAATACATCAGCATAATTTAAACTCCTTCTTCCTGTAAGTATCATCTTCAGATCCATAATATCTCCTTTCTTTTTATTAAGACTTTCAAGATTTGAATTAGAAGATGAGTTAAGAGATTTGTTAATTTCACCATCAATTTTTTCTATTGCTTGATCAATTTCATCAACAAGCTCATTCACTTGACTAACTAACTCATCAAAGTTTAACTGAAAACCATATAATTTCTCTCTATCCTCTTGACTAGACTTGCTTCCAATTTGAATTATATCGAAAGAAAAAGAATCTGTTAATTTTACTAATTTATCATTCTCAAATTTTTCAATATGAACACTGTATTTTCCTGGAGGCACAAGCGGTCCAGAATAGTTATTTTCATCATCAATATTTCTCTGGGAAAAAGTTCTTAGATCCCAGTACTTTTCATGATATCCTTTATTTTTATTTGAACTAATCCTTCTTACTACTTTACCTTCACTATCTGATATGGTTAAATAAATTTTTGGAGTTTTCTCCTTAGCTTCATCCTCTAATTTTTTTGCAGATGGGTAATCAATAGTTTCTCCCCTATTAAATTTATTTGATTCCTCATTTTGCCTTTCTTCAAACTTTGAGAGGATACTATTTCCAAGATAATAGGATAATTTTACTCCGTAAGGAGGATTAGGAGATGTAAAAAAGTTATGGCCTGTAGCAGTTTTTTCAGGTGCGGCCACTATATACTGATAAGTTGATTTCACTGAGAAAAGATGAGCAGGCAGTCCATCAATTTGCCTAGAATATTCTCTTATCGGGGAGTAGTCATCTACAATATAAAATCCTCTACCAAAAGATGCAGCTATCAAATCGTCTTCTCCTTCATGAATTTCAAGGTCTCTTATAGGGATAGTAGGAACTTTATTAAACTTCCTCCATGAACCTCCCGCGTCCATTGAAAAATACATTCCAAATTCAGTTCCAATAAAAAGAACATTAGGATTTATATGATCTTCAACTACTGTCCACACAAAATTATTCTCTGGAATATTAGAAGAGATTGATTTCCATGTCCTACCTCCGTCTTTAGTTACTATGAGATAAGGTTTGAAATCTCCGTATTTATGATAGTTAAATGAAACATAAATCGTATTCACATCATGTTTTGATGTTATCACATCAGTAACATAAGCTTTTTTAGGTACTCCTGGAAAATTTTCATATTTTTCCCAAGTATTTCCATTATCTCTACTTATCCTAACTAGTCCATCGTCAGTCCCAACAACTAATAAACCTTGTTCTAATCTTGACTCATCTAATGCAACAATTGTTCCTAATGGAGATGTAAAAACATTTTTAAATATTGCGTCTACACTCCAAACCTTACCCATTACCTTCATCTTATTTCTATCTTCATTTCTAGTAAGATCTGGACTTATTTTTTTCCATGAGTCACCGTTATCATCACTCTGAAATAAGAAATTTGCAGCAAAATATAATCTATCTGAATTATGAGGACTTATTACTAGTGGAGCATCCCAATTCCATCTTAACGCTGCCTCCCCTTCTGCTGGTTGAGGCTGAATACCAATTTTCTCTCCATTTGATTTATCATATCTCATAATACCCGCGTACTGTGACATTGTATAAAGGATATTTGGGTCAGTTGGATCAACTCTAACTTGAAAACCATCACCACCAGTTGTTACAAACCAATCACTATTCCTTATCCCTGACCTATTTTTTGTTCTAGATGGTCCACCAAAACTATCATTATCTTGGGTTCCTCCGTAAACATTATAAAATGGTTTCTGATTATCTATACCAACCCTATAAAGCTGAATAATTGGTAAATTATCGATAAATCTCCACGTTTTCATCCTATCAAAACTCTCGTATATACCTCCATCACAGCTTATCATGATATAATCAGGATCATCTGGATCAAAGAGAACATCATGACTATCTACATGTTTCTTGTTTTCTGGAATTCTTTCAAATGTTTTTCCTCCATCTTCTGTTACATATGACCTCATGTCTACAGAGTATACTTTATCAAACTGATGAGGATCAGGAAAAATTTCCACATAATACTGTGAGTCTACCACTTGATAATCACTCATCTTAACCCATGTTTCACCATAGTCATCCGATCTGTAAAAACCTTTAGTTTTTTCTTTTGCTGTAATTAATGCATAAACAACATTAGATTTTTGAGGAGAGATAGCTAAACCAATTCTTCCTATATCTCCACCGGGCAATCCGTTTTTTAATTTTTTCCATGTCTTCCCTCTATCAACAGATTTAAAAATTCCACCTTCAGGCCCACCAGCAACTAAGATACCAAAATGTCTTCTTCTTTGATAAGTGCTAGCATACATTATATCATTATTATTATGATCCATTACCACATCTGATATACCAGTATCATCAGTTACATGTAATATTCTCTGCCAAGTCTTACCACCATCTTTTGAATTATATAGTCCTCTTTGACCTCCAGATTTCCACAATGGTCCTTGAGAGGCTACATAGATATTATCTGAATCTTTTGGGTCAATTATAATTTTTGCAATATGTTCTGAAGTCTTTAATCCCATATGAGTCCATGTATTTCCAGCATCAACTGATTTGTAAATCCCATCTCCAAAACCAACTGATCTCTGACTATTATTTTCTCCTGTTCCTAACCACAAAACTTTTGGATTCCTTGGATCCATGGTAATTGTACCAATTGAATAACTTCCGTAATGTTCAAATATTGGAATCCATGTAGTTCCCGAGTTCTCAGTTTTCCAAACATTTCCAGAAGCAGTTGTAACATACCATGTACTTGTATTTGAATAATCTTTAATAACTTTTGTTATTCTTCCGGATACTTTAGCGGGACCTATATTTCTTACAGGTATATTATCGAATAATGAGGTTTGTAATATTTGATTTCCTTTTTTTTGAGCAGATAGATCAAAAATAAATAAGGATAAAATTAGAGTTAAGATCAGATTTGAATTTTTCATAATATGGTTTATTTAAAATCAAATATATGTTTTTTTATAAAACTTATAGATGAATATAAAATTGAACCACTTATTTTTAATATTTTCCCTTATAGAAAAAATAGTCTGTAACGAAAAGGATAAGAAATAAAAATAAGGAAACAGCAAAAAAATCTTTATTTAATCCTGGAATCATCTCATCCATTATACTCCACCCAGTTAAAAGATAAATTATATAGTTAATCAATATTAAAAGTATATAACTTCCTATACCAGATTTTATTGAGTTTACAACCTTTTCATTCATATTACATCAAATTTATCAATATCTGGATAAAGAAAATTATTATATGGATATCTTTTAATATGAATTTTTCTTACCTCTCTATACACAGTTTTTTTAAACTTATCTATATTGGTCTTTTTTGTTGCTGACATAAATATTACATTTTCTCCAAGTTTAGAAATCCAGGTTTTTTCCCACTCCTCCAATGTAAAGTTTTTCTCGGAATACTCATTAACTAAATCAGTTTCATCAAATTCTTCTCTATTGTAATTATCAATCTTATTAAAGACAACAATTGTTGGTTTATTATGACCATCGATTTCCTCTAAAATTTTATTTACTGATTGCATATGTTCCTGAAAGCTAGGATGAGATATATCAACCACATGAATAAGTAAATCTGCTTCCCTTACCTCATCGAGTGTACTTTTGAATGACTCAATAAGCTGTGTAGGTAGTTTTCTGATAAAACCAACTGTATCTCCCAGTAGAAAAGGAAGATTACCTATAACAACTTTTCTTGTGGTAGTATCTAGAGTTGCAAAAAGTTTGTCTTCTGCAAATACACTTGATTTACTAATTGAATTCATTAGAGTTGATTTGCCTACATTAGTATATCCAACTAGTGCAGTCCTTATTAACTTACCTCTGTTTCCTCGTTGTACAGACATCTGCTTGTCAATAGTCTTAATTTTTGACTTTAATAAAGCTATTTTATCTCTTACTATCCTTCTATCAGTTTCTATTTCAGTTTCTCCAGGACC
>JAYNOQ010000093.1:0-4833 GCA_038113315.1 Flammeovirgaceae bacterium
TCAAGAAAGATGACCTCTTTGTTAGAGCAACCATAATTTCTGATGAACCTTTAGATTTTATGACAGACTCAAATCAAACAAAAAAGGCTTGGATTCAACCTCAGTTAATCAATCAATAGATTTTCAGCAACGAACACAATTCAAACTCACTCTTATCCCGAATAAAACAACCATTAAGCTAAATATTTATAGATCCTGTTTTAGGAGTTGGTTGTATGGATATAGAGAGGATTAAAAGGTTTTAATATTTTTTTTGCACTATATCGCACATATTTAATTTCAATAATTGAGACTTATGAATGAATTTTTAAAAAATTATTATATTGATGTATTAAAAATAGAAGATTGAATATTTTTTTAAGTTTTGTAATTTCATTTTGTAGTTTTATTTCCGCACAGGTTAAACTTGAAAATAAAAATTTAAATGATTCTACTTTATTAAAAGGAGAACTCGTAGAAGAAAAATATGAAAATGGAGTTATTAAATCAAGAGGATATAAAATTAAAAATGTCAGGAATGGCGCATGGTATTTTTACAATCAAAAAGGAGTAATTAATCACATGATAATTTTCAAAATGGGTAAAATTTATTTTGAAAAATATTATAATCATAAGAATAATGAAAAAATTATATTCAGCATTGACTCGATACATTAATGTAATTTTATCAATTTTTTTAATAGCAATATTTGTTAAAAAAGATGAATTATATACTCCTAAAGAGTATCATAAATATTTACTTGAAAATAGCCACTTTAAGAACACCAAAAATCTTTCTAGGTCTGAAAGAAAATCCAAAGGCATGCCGCCTAACTCGTATAATGAGAGATTTTACGAATTAACTCAAAACCCTTATTTAGGATATCCAACAACGCAAAAGAAATTCGACCTTCAGAATTCAATATTGAATAATAAAATTAGGGGAGGGGCATTTACTGGAAAAGTTCCAGGACAAGATAATGAAAGTAACTGGGTAAGTGTAGGACCAAATAATGTCGGTGGGAGAACTAGGGGGGCACTCTTCGATTTAAATGATGTTGAAAGAGATAGAGTTTTAGCTGGAGGAGTTAGTGGCGGTTTATGGGTAAATGAAGACATAGATTCGCCAAATAACTCGGAATGGTCTATGGTCACTGGCGTTCCAGGCAATCTATCAATATCAGTAATTGTTCAAGATCCTAATAACCCTGATATTATGTATGCTGGAACTGGTGAGTCTTACACCAATTCAGATGCTATGGGAAATGGAATCTATAAATCCATAGATTCTGGAAATAATTGGACTAGAGTTTTTGGAGTTAACACAGAGGATATTTCGATAGGACTTTCATCAACTCAAGCTATTGTTGAGGGAGCCTTTTTTATAAATGATCTTCAAATATGGGATCCAACTCCTGAAAATAATAGTAATTCAGATGAGGTCATACTAGCAGTAGTAGGTCAGGGCAGTGGTTTTGATGGAGAACTTAATGAATTTTATGATTATCAGACTCATGGACTTTATAAATCTGTAGATGGAGGTGCAAATTGGACAAAATTAACTTTACCCGTAAATTCTAATAATAGAGCTGATGATCTAAATGACATAGAGATTGATTTAAACAATAAAATTTGGGTAAGTACTACACGAAATATCTTTTGGGACGCAGGAGGCAATTTCTACCATTCAACTGACGCAACAAATTTCACATTAGTTTCACCAACGTATCCATCTGTTGCTAATTCTATCAAGAGAGTTGAATTTACGCCAAGTAGTACCGAGACCAATACATTTTACATTTTATTGAATGCAACTGAAGCAGAAATTTATAAAACTACAGATGCATTTGCTAATTTAACTAAACTCTCAGAGCCTGATGACGCTGACAGAGGAATTCCCTCTAATGATTTTACAAGAAATCAAGCTTTTTACGATTTAGAAATTGAAGTTGATCCTAATGATGGCGATGTCGTTTATGTTGGAGGTATAGATTGGTTTAGATCAACAGATGGCGGGTCAAATTGGACTCAAATCACAAAATGGTCAAATAATGCGGATTTAAATACATTGGATTGTTCAGTAGTCCATGCGGACCAGCATGGTATGTATTTTGATCCTGATGATTCTGATAAAGCAATTGTTATTAATGATGGTGGTGTATATTATGCAAAGTCATTATCGAGTGCTTCTACAAGTAGCACTGCCTTTGTATCCCAAGAAAGTGGTTTTATAACAACTCAATTTTACAGAGTAGCTCAAATGCCACTTGGTGTGTCAAGTGATGACGATTTAATAATAGGTGGTACTCAAGATAATGGAACGCTTATTATAGATAATACTGATTTTAGTGGACCTTCCTCATCATATGAATTTATGGGAGGTGATGGCGGTTATACTTATATAGATCAAGTAGGCGGAGATTATTTAATTGCAAATTACGTATATAATAATTCTCTTTTACTATATAATCTCAAGGGTCTTGATTTAGGAGGTGGACTTACTTATAAATATTTATCTGATGATTCAGATGGAGATACGAGTGATGATAATGAAGGAGACTTTATAAATCCAGGAGGATTAGATTCTAATTTAGATATTCTCTATGTAAATGGTTCTTCTGGAGCTAATTATAAAATCAGAAGATTTTTTGATTTAGACACAAGTGGTCCCTACGATTCTTATATAACAGGCTTACACTCAAGTCCTACTGCCTTTAAAGTATCACCCTTTAATACTACTTCATCTACTCTTTTTGTGGGTTATGATGATGGTGTTTTACAAAAATTAGAAAATGCTAATACTGCAGGTGATATTATTTCTACAAATCTTGCTGATTTTATAGGAAGTGTTTCTGATATAGAATTTGGTTCTTCTGAGCAGGAAATATTTGTTACTTATTATAACTATGGTGTAAACAATGTATACTATACTAATGATGGAGGATCTACATGGTCGGCTAAAGATGGAGATCTTCCAGACATTCCAGTTCTTTCAATTCTGGCTAATCCTTTTGAAGCTAATGAAGTAATAATAGGAACTGATCTTGGGGTATGGATGACCCAAGATTTTTCTGTCGCAAGTCCTACATGGGTACAATCTAATAATGGCATGACTGATGTTAGAGTAAACGATTTTCAATATAGAGGCTCAACGGTTTCTGATAATCGAGTTGTAGCTTCAACATATGGGAGAGGGATTTATGTAGGTAGTTTTGATTCAAATGATGAAACAGCCCCTACAGTTATTTTATCTGATTCAGATTTAGACAACATAGTTTTTAATTCCCAAGTAGTGACCATAACTGCAACATTTTCTGAAGCTATGGCAGCAAGCCCAACCATTAGCTTAACAGGAATAATTGATAATGCTTTTTTGAGTGCAACTGATTCAAGTTCGGTATGGACTTATTCATGGATAGTTTCTACGACTGTAACTTCAACTACAGCAACTGTTTCTGGATCTGATCTTGCCGGCAATACTTATTCTGGAACAGAAAGTATAACATTTACAAGAGATACAAGTCAAATTGCAACTTTGTCAATTGATCATCCTGATTTAATTGTTTCAAATATTGATAATCCTCTAAAAATATTAGCAACTTTCCATGATACTCAGACTATTTCACCGAGTTTGAGTTATGTTTCAAACAGTTCAGTTTCCACCCTTACTTTAGATATTGTTTCCGGTACTTTAGAGCAAAAGCAATGGGAATATAATTTGACGGTTAATAATCCAGAAGAAATTAAAACTATTACTTATTCATCTTTATCAAATTCAAAAACCATTTCTATTACCTATGATAACACACCTTCTAAAATACATAGTTTAGAAGTTAATAATAATAATACAGCGGTTGATGTAATCTTTACGGAGGACTTGTTTGCAGATTACATAGCACATACTGCTACAGGAACGGTTGTAGCAGCAGACTTTAGTTTAACGATCAGCAGTACTACAGCTAGCCTTACTTCGGCTACACCTACTTCGTTAAGTGTAACAAACACGATGTTAACTGATGGCAAGAAGTATACCTTAGGCTTTAGTTTAAATGGTGCTACTAGTCCAGGAGATGCAATTTCAGTAGGGGTTAGTACACATACGTATGATATAGCCGGAAATGCTGTTGTAGCTCTTCAGGTAACTGACACTACAGAATTATTTGTAGTTACCACTGTGGGATTAACAGATGATATACCATACGCTGAGATTACCAACTGTGACGACATTAAGTTTACAGCCACTTTTAATCAGGCAGTAATAACTCCTGTTATCCTTCAGATAACTGATAGTTCAAGTAATATGTTTGAGCTAGGAATGACTCCTGTTACAGCTTCACCAGACACTACATGGGAAGCCAATTGGTCAGCAACGACTTCCTATAGTCTAGGAGCTATAACGATGACTGTTTCTCATTCTGGTGCTCAGGTTCAATCATCTACTGACCCTGGTTTAGCGATTCAAACATTTAATTTAACAGATAATAATGTTGATTGTGGGCAAGTAAACCTGACAATTGACCACCCAGATACGATAGTATCCTCTGCAGATTCTCCATTAGAGATAACCGCTACTTTTACATCGGCTCAATCTGTATCTCCAACATTATCATATACTAATAATGGAAGCACTGTCACCTATACCATGGGCTTAGTTTCCGGAACAATTAGCAGAAAAAATTGGGATTATAGCCTGCCTATTAGTGGACCAAGTGGACAACAACTCTTTGAAGTTGGATCAGCATCTGTAACATTAACGTATGATGATTTAGGGCCACAGATCTATTCTTTAGATGTTAATGATAATAATACAGCGGTTGATGTAATCTTTACGGAGGACTTGTTTGCAGATTACAT
>JAYNOQ010000094.1:0-4770 GCA_038113315.1 Flammeovirgaceae bacterium
CTATTGGTACATCTGCAACTTTACTATGGTTTATTGCTTCCTTTGTCTGAGGCATGACTGTTGAGTCTGCTGCAACAACAATAATTACTATATCTGTCATCTTAGCTCCTCTTGCTCTCATTGCGGTAAATGCCTCGTGACCTGGAGTATCTAAAAAAGCAATCCTTTGTCCACTTTTAGTTTCAACGTCATAGGCTCCTATGTGCTGGGTAATTCCTCCTGCCTCTCCTTCAGTTACTCTTGAATTTCTAATATAATCTAGTAGAGATGTTTTTCCATGATCTACGTGTCCCATTATTGTTACAATAGGAGCTCTTGAACTTAAATCTTCTTCATTATCAATTTCCTCATCAATCTCAATCTCATCTTCCTCTGATGTAGTAAACTCAACTTTGTATCCAAATTCCTCTGCAATTATACTGATGGTTTCTGCATCTAGTCTTTGATTAATTGAAACAAACATTCCAATTTCTAAATATTTTGAAATGACATCATTAGCGGTAACATCCATTAATTTAGCAAGATCATTTGCAGATATATATTCAGTAACCTTTAAGGTTTTAGATTCTTGTTCTTGCTTTATTTTTTCTTCTTCAATAGCTTCAGCATGTTGTGTTCTTTTCTCTTTTCTATATTTAGATCTTTTAGTATCAGAATCTTTAGTGCCACTTAATTTTGCAAGAGTTGACTTTATTTTATCTTGAATTTCTTTATTTTTTTTATCAATATCCTCTTTAGTTTCTAGAGTAGCATTTGCTTTATTCTTATTTTGATTTTTATTAGATATAATTCTTTTTCTAGGCCTTTTTTTCTTTTTTGATTGATCTGATGACGCAACTCTTTTTGTATCATTTTGATCTAAATTTATTTTTTTAATAATTTTTATTCCTCCTTCTTCTTTTTTTGGCTCTTCTTTTTTTACTTCTGGTTCTGAATTAGAATCCTTAATTTCTTTCTTGAACTCAGTTGTTACACTTGATTTCTCTTCAAGTCCTATTTTAATATTAGAAGCTACCTTCTTTTCTACTGCAGAATCTTCAAATGCATTTTCTAAAATTCTAAAAAGGCTGTCATCAATTTTAGTATTCGGGTTAGAGTCTATTTCATAGCCTTTATCATGCAAAAAGCTAATGATGGTGTTTCTGCCAACATTAAGCTTTCTTGCAACTTGCCCTAATCTTAATTGTTTTCCTTCGCTCATAAATTATTCAAATTCCTTTTTCAATGTAGAAATTACTTCATCAATAGTGCTTTCTTCTAAATCAGCTCTCTTTATTAGATCTTCTTTATCTAAGTCCAAAACAGCTTTAGCTGTATCGAGACCGATTCTTTTAAGTTCATCAATTATCCAGCTTTCTATTTCATCAGAAAATTCTTCAATGTCAACATCCTCTTCTTGACCTTCGTCTAATTCTCTAAATACATCAATTTCTAAATCTAATAGTCGGCTGGCCAATTTTATATTTTGACCTCCTTTGCCAATAGCTAATGATACTTGGTCAGGTTTTAAGTAAACTGATACTGTTTTTTCTTCATTATCAATATTCATGCTCGTAATTTTAGCAGGGCTTAAGGCTCTTGAAATATATAGCTCTTGATTATCAGTATAATTTATTACATCAATATTTTCATTTTGAAGCTCTCTAACAATTGAATGAATTCTTGATCCATTCATACCGACACAAGCACCAACAGGATCAATTCTATCATCATATGATTCAACGCATATTTTGGCTCTCTCTCCTGGTTCTCTTACAACCTTTTTTATTGTTATTAGGCCATCTGTAATTTCTGGCACTTCATTTTCAAAAAGTTTTTCTAAAAACACCGGACTTGTTCTAGACAATGTAATACGAGGATTTCCTCTGAACATCTCTACACTTGAAACAACACCTCTTAATGTATCTCCTTTTCTATATTTATCCTTATAAATTTGTTCATGTCTTGGGAGAGATATTTCGTTTCCTTCGCCATCTACTAGTAAAACCTCTCTACTTAAAACTTGATAAATCTCACCAGTTATAATTTCACCTACAAGCTCATCATATTTACTTATTATAATTTCTTTTTCCAAATCCTTTACTCTTTGAATAAGAGTTTGTTTTGCTAAAATCACAGCTCTTCTACCAAAGTCTTCTATTTTAATTTCTTCAGCCACCTCGTCTCCAACTTCAAAATCTTTTTCAATTTTTTTAGCATCTGATAATTTTATTTTATCAAAATCCCAAATATCTTCTGAGTTATCATCAACAATTTCTCTGAACCTCATTATTTCTAAATCTCCTTTATCTGCATTAATAACAATATCAAAATTTTCATCATGCTCATATCTTTTTTTAATCATTGCCCTAAAAACGTCTTGTAAAATTCTGATCATTGTTGGCCTGTCAACGTTTTTTTGTCTAGCAAATTCTGTAAAAGTTTGTATTAGTACTTTTGTTTCCATAATATTTTTCAAAAAAAATGGGGACAAATGTCCCCGCTTCCAATTAAATTAGTACGCAAACTTAACTTTTTTTAAGTAGAAGACAAACTTTGATATAAAAAAAAGGAAATTTAAATATGAGTGATTCATTAAAGGTTTTTAACTCTTTAGGTAAAAAAAAGGAGACTTTTTACACAAATAAAAAAAATGAAGTTTCCATGTATGTCTGTGGACCAACTGTTTATGATTTACTTCATATAGGTAATTTTAGGGGACCTGTTTTTTTTAATTTTTTTAGAAACCTTTTAGAACACAAAGGATATAAAGTTAATTATGTATATAACTACACAGATATTGATGATAAAATAATTAAAAGATCTCTTGAACAAAATATTTCTACATCTGAACTTACTGAGAAATATATTTCTGAGTTTGAGAAAGATTATGATACTCTTAAAATCAAGAAGCCATCATTTACACCAAGATGTACAGATCACATTGATGATATAATTGAGTTTATAGAGGATTTGATATTAAAGGGTTTTGCTTATGAAGTTTCAAATAGTGTTTTTTTCTCAATACAAAAATTTAAAGAATATGGGAAATTATCTGGAAAAAATACAGAAGATTTATTAGCCGGACATCGTGTTAATATAAATGATGATAAAAACAATCCACTTGATTTTGTATTATGGAAACCCTCATTTGATAATGATCCTGGTTGGTCTTCTCCATGGGGATATGGTAGACCAGGATGGCATATAGAATGTTCAGCTATGTCAAATAAATTATTAGGATCAAAAATTGATATACATGGTGGTGGTGTTGATCTACTTTTTCCACACCATGAAAATGAAATTGCTCAATCTGAATGTAGGAGTTCATCAAATTTTTCAAATTTTTGGATTCATAATAATTTAATAAATTTTGATAATCAAAAAATGTCAAAATCATTAGGAAACATTATAAAGGGAAGAGACTTTATTAATGATTATAATTCTGAAATTTTTAAGTTTTTGATATTGAGTGTTCATTATAGATCGATATTAAATTTTAACCAATCAATTATAAATCAGTCTATAGGGAACCTTATTAAAATTTATTCAGCATTACAGCTCGCTGAAAAGATAGTTAATTCAAATACAGTCACAGTTCAATCTGAATTATATCATAAAGAATTTGAGGTTTATATTAAAAAAGTAGAAGAGTTTTTAAATAATGATATGAATACTCCTGGTGTTTTTGGGGTTTTTTTTGATGTTGTAAGGAAATTCAATTTAATATCGGTTAACAAAAAAATATCAGGGGAGTCAAAATATTTTGCTGAAAAGTTCTTGGATATGTTTAATACTTATGGTTCTATTTTGGGATTATTTCAAGAGTCAAAATGGAACTTTGTAAAGGAGCTTAATGTGTTGATGTTAAACTCAAAAGAAATCAATTTAGCTGATATTGAGGCTAAAATATTAGATAGAAATAAGGCAAGGATCTCAAAAAATTATCAAATTTCCGATAAAATAAGAGATGAATTATTAAGAGAAGGAATTGAATTAAAAGACAATCCTGACGGATCTACTGATTGGTCAGTTAAAATCTAAACACCTTCAGCAACTACCTCATTTACTTCAGGTATAAATCTTTTTAAAAGCTTTTCTATGCCTCCTTTTAGAGTAATCATTGATGACGGACACCCACTACAAGCTCCCTGAAGAGATACTTTTACTACACCTTTATTGAAAGACTCAAATTGAATTGCACCACCATCTTGCTCCACTGCAGGTTTAATATACTCATCAAGAATTTCAATTATTTTATTATCAATTTCTTTAGTAGATGAATTAATTTTATCTTCATTAGAGCTTATATCTACTACTGGCTTCCCTTCCTCTAAGTATTTTTTAATAAAGTTTCTTAATTCAAGTTTTATCGCATCCCAGTGGACTTGTTTGTTTTTAGTAATCGTAATAAAATTACTCATTATAAAGACTCTTTCAACATAGTCAAATTTAAATAAGTCTCTAGCTATTTGTGAATCTACTGCACTTTCTGCGTCAGGATAATCTTTTATTACCTTTTCATCAAGTAACATTTTATCTGCAACAAACTTAAGTGAGTTTGGATTTGGATTAGCCTCTAAGTATATATTAACACTATTCATCTTCTTTATATTTTATTTTCTCTCCTTCTGTAGACGCAACTACACTAGCTACAGTTGCATCACCAGTTACGTTTACAACTGTTCTTAACATGTCAAGCGGCCTGTCTATAGCAATAATTAAAGCCAAACCTTGAGGGTCAATACCTATAGCACCAAGAACTATTACTAACATTATTAAACCTGCTCC
>JAYNOQ010000095.1:0-4717 GCA_038113315.1 Flammeovirgaceae bacterium
TAAGTGTTGTAGATATTAATCATGATGGATATCTCGATATATATGTTTGTAAATCTGGTCCGCCAGGTGGAGAAAGAAGAAATAATGAACTTTTCATAAATAATGGTGATTTAACTTTTACTGAAAGTTCAGAGAAGTATGGACTAGATAATGAAGGCTTATCTACTCATGCTGCTTTTTTTGATTTTGATAATGATGGGGATTTAGATTGTTATCTTCTTAATAATACAGTTAAGTCGATTGGGATAGGGTTAGATATGGTAAAGGATTTAAGAGAAATTGATAGTGACCAAGGAAATAAATTACTTAGAAATGATAATGGATTTTTTATAGATATATCTAAAGAAGCTGGCATTTATACTAGTGATATCGGATTTGGATTAGGTGTTACTGTCGGTGATATAAATTTAGATGGTTGGTCTGACATGTTTATTTCTAATGATTTCTTTGAAAAAGATTATTTATATATCAATAATAAAGATGGTTCATTTTCTGAGTCTTTAGAAGAATATCTTAATGAGATATCAATGGGCTCAATGGGTGCAGATATGGCTGATATTAATAATGATGGTTACCCAGAAATATTTGTTACTGAAATGTTACCTGACAGACATGACAGGAGAGTCTCAAAAGCAGTATTTGATAGTTGGGATAAGTACCAGTTCTCATTAAATCAAGGATATTTTCATCAGTTTAATAGAAATGCTCTTCAGTTAAATAATCAAAATAATTCTTTTTCTGAAATTTCAAGAATTACAGGTTTAGATGCTACTGATTGGAGTTGGGGTGCACTTATTTTTGATATGGATAATGATGGTAATAAAGATGTTTTTGTTGCTAATGGAATTTATAAAGATTTACTTGATCAAGATTATGTTAATTTTCTTGCTAATCCATCTATTATCTCTAATATGATAAAGTCTGAAGAAGAACCAGTTAGAAAATTAATTGATATGATTCCAAGTGAGCCCTTATCAAATTTTGCTTTTAAAAACTTTGGTTCACTAAAATTTGATGATGTTTCAAAAGAATTTGGTTTAGACAATAAAACATTTTCAAATGGCTCAGCATACGGTGATTTTGATAATGATGGTGATTTAGATCTAGTTATTAATAATGTAAATATGCAATCAAATATTTATGAAAATAAATCTACAAATAACTGGATTTCATTTTCTTTTAAATCGGACTCTAAAAATAGATTTGGCATTGGAAATAAAGTTTATATATATACTGAAGCTGGAATTCAGTTTCAGGAGTTGTCTCCCATGAGAGGTTTTCAATCATCAGTTGATTACCGTTTATATTTTGGTTTAAAAAATATTTCAAGACTTGACTCAGTTAAAATTATTTGGAATAATAATGAGATGTCAATTTTAAAAGATCTTGAAATTAATTTACATCACACTATAAATGAATCAAGTATTTTAAAAAGTAAAATCAAACCTCTTGTTGTACAAAAAAAATCAATTTTAAAACCATCTAAAAAATCAATTAACTATACCCATATTGAAAATAATTTTGTTGATTTTGATAGAGAGAGGCTTCTGTTTAAAATGAATTCAAGTGAGGGTCCTTGTTTATGTAAAGCAGATTTTAATCAAGATGGATTAGATGATTTGTTTATTGGATCAGCTAAAAATCAGACCTCAAAAATATTTTTTCAGTCAAAAAATGGTGAATTTGTTGAGATTAGTAAAGTTTTTGAAAATGATTCATTATCAGAAGATGTTAACTGTCTTGTTGATGATTTCAATGGTGATGGCAGAGTTGATTTGATTGTTGCTAGTGGAGGGAGTGAGTATTCAGCCTTTTCGCCTGAATTAAGAGACCGTCTATATTTAAATACTGGAGATATGAGTTTTAAAAAGTTAGATAATTCATTCTCATCAATTACAACATTTGAAAGTACTTCTACTATTTCAGCAGATGACATTGATAAAGATGGAGATCTTGATTTATTTATAGGAACAAGATTAAATCCTGGTTCATACGGAACAAAAACAAAAAACTTCATTCTTTTAAATGATGGAAAAGGAATTTTTAGTGATGTTACTAACAAATATTTATCAAATAATAATTCTTTGGAATTGGTCACTGATAGTGAGTTTGTAGATATTGATAATGACGGTGTTAATGAGTTAGTAGTAGTTGGAGAATGGATGCCAATTACAGTATTTAAAATAGTAAATAATAAACTTATCAATGTTTCTGATTCTTTTGGGTTATCAAAAACTAATGGCTTATATAATGAAATTATATCTTCTGATATAAATAATGATGGCTTAAAAGATCTAATAGTTGGAAATTATGGTCTTAATTCTATGTTTAGAGCTTCTATTGATAAACCCTTGACATTATATGTTAACGATTTTGATAGGAACGGAAAATCAGAGCAGATACTTGGTATGTACTATGGTGATAATTTATATCCCATTGTTCAGCTAAAAGATTTATGGATGCAACTTCCTTATTTAAAGAAAGAATATTTAAAATTTGAAAGTTATAAGAATAAGAAGATGATCGATTTACTCGACGAATCAGCCATGAAAGGAACAAAAAAATTAGAAGTTTATAACCTAGCTTCTTTACTACTAATTAATGAATCAGGAAAAAAATTTAATGTTGACACATTACCTATAATGGCTCAGATATCTCCAGTTTATTGTATTCTCTCAGATGATATAAATGATGACGGATATCCTGATTTAATATTAGGAGGTAATCTTTCAGAAATAAAACCAGAGTTTGGTCCAAATAAGTCAAGTTACTCTTCTTTATTTATTGGTAACAAAGACAGTAAATTTGAGTATATAAATTCAAATAAATCTGGAATTTTTATTAATGGTGATTTAAGAGATTTAACTAAAATCAATATAAATAAAAAAGACAGTTATATTTTTGCACTAAATAATTCAGAAATTAAAATTTTAGAACGTGAATAGAATATATATTTTTATTTTATTTTCAATTATTATTATTAGTTGTCAAACTAATCCATACCTTGATCTTGAGAGAAAAGAATTAGCTTCTGGACAAAGGTATGATTCTTTATTTCTAGGGGTAAAATTTGGAATGACTTCTAAGGATTTTTATGCTCATTGTTGGGATTTAAATAAAAGACAATTGATAACACAAGGTCCGTCAAATAACTCAGTTAGGTATTATCTTCCGACAGAATCAATTGGACAAAAAATAGAAATGCTATTTTATCCTGTTTTTGATAATGATATTGTATATGAGGTGAATTCTACATTTTCCTATACTGGTTGGGCACCATGGAATAAAGAAACAGATTCAGATTATTTAATTGAAGAGATTAGAGATATACTATCAGGTTGGTATGGTACAGAATTTTTTGAAATTAAAAATCCAAAAAATAACAGCGTTTTATATGCAACTGTAAATGGAAATAGAAGGATAGCTATCACTAAAGTTAGTGAGAGAGAAGTTAGAGCTAGATACACTGATCTAACTGTAGAAAAAAAAGGTGACAAGTGAGAGGTTCATTAATAATATTTTTTTTTATATTTTTTCATTTTTCATGTTCAAAAACAGAAACTAAACTATTTGAGAAACTTTCACCATCAAGGACAGGAATAAGTTTTGAAAATAATCTGACCTTCAAGGAAGATTTTAACATTTTCACTTATAGAAATTACTATAATGGGGGTGGTGTTGGTCTAGGTGATATAAATAATGATGGTTTACTAGATATTTATTTTACTTCTAATTTAAACGAAAACAAACTTTATCTAAACAAAGGAAACTTTCAATTTGAAGATATCACAAGTAAAGCAGGTGTTGCGGGAGAGAAGTCATGGAGTACAGGTGTTAGCTTAGCTGACATCAATGCTGATGGCTTTCTAGACATATATGTCTCTAATTCTGGAGATATCAAAGGTGATAACAAGCAAAATGAATTATTTATTAATAATGGTGACTTAACATTTACTGAGATGGCTAAAGAATATGGCTTAGATGATAAGGGTTACTCAACACATGCTGCTTTTTTCGATTATGATAGGGATGGTGACCTCGATTGTTATTTGCTTAATAACTCTTATAAAGGAGGATTTAGAATAACAAGTATTGGTAAAGATCAAAGACCAATAAGAGATGAAGTAGGGGGAGATAAATTATTTCTAAATGATAATGGAACATTTATAGATATAAGTGAAGAAGCTGGCATCTATGGTAGTATAATTGGTTTTGGCCTCGGAGTCACTGTTGGAGATGCTAATAATGATGGTTGGATGGATATTTATGTTTCAAATGATTTTTTTGAGAGAGATTATCTTTATATAAATAATCAAGATGGAACATTTTCAGAAAGTCTTGAGACTATGATAAGAAGTATAAGCGCAGCTTCAATGGGAGCTGATATGGCTGATATCAATAATGATGGATTATCTGAAATATTTGTTACAGATATGTTACCCCAACCTGATGAGAGAATAAAAACCGTAACAACATTTGACAGTTGGGATAGACAACAAAATATTAATACAAATGGGTATTGGAATCAGTATACTAGAAATACATTACAGCTAAATAATGGTAATTCAACTTTTAGTGAGATAGGTAGACTAGCTGGTGTTGAAGCTACAGATTGGAGTTGGGGAGCTTTAATGTTTGATTTTCAGAATGATGGAAATAAAGATATTTTCGTAGCTAATGGTATATATCAAGATTTAACAGATCAAGATTTTTTACA
>JAYNOQ010000096.1:0-4677 GCA_038113315.1 Flammeovirgaceae bacterium
GATGTTGTAGTTTTTAGCACTTCAGATTCGAAAAAGGATGAAGCTTTTGAGATGGGAGCAAACCATTTTGTAAATGTTAAAAAGAGTAAGGATGTTAGAAAACATATGAATTCTTGTGATTATATTTTAGATACTGTTTCAGCTAATAGAGATATGGCACAAGTTTTTTCATTTTTGAAAACTGATGGGTTAATTATGATTGTAGGACTGCCCATGGAACCACTTGCTATTTCTAGCTTCTCTCTAATAGATAAAAGAAAAGGAATTGTTGGATCAGCTATAGGAAGTATTGCTGAAACTCAGGAGATGATAGACTATTGTAATGAAAAAAATATATATCCAGAAGTTGAGATGATTCCAATGTCAAAAATTAATGAAGCTTTTGATAGGACAATCAATAAAGATGTAAGGTATAGGTTTGTTATTGATATGTCTACGCTCTAATTATCTTCCACCTGGAGGGCAATTTTTCCTCAAGAAATCAGTAAACATTAATCTTACATGAGGATAAGCTCCGTCTTCTCTGATTCCATGGGATCTATTTGGATAAGATAACATATAAAATACTTTTTTGTGTTTTATAAGTTCATTAGTTAACATTTCAGCATTTTGATAATGTACATTATCATCTCCAGTTCCATGAATATATAAAAGATTGCCCTTAAGATTTTTTGCGTATTTTATTGGAGATCCATCTACATAATCTTGATAGCTTTCCTTTGGGTCACCCATATACCTTTCTTGATATATATTGTCATAAGTTAATTGATTTGCTACAGCTGCGGCAGCTATTCCTGTATGAAAAATTTCAGGATACTGAAATAGACAGTTTAATGTAGCTGTTCCTCCTCCACTCCATCCGTGTACTGCTACCCTCGATGTATCAATAAAGTTATATTTTTCAAAAACAGCTTTAGCTCCCATAGCCATATCTCTTACATTTATTCTTCCAATATTTCTGTAAATTGCTTTTCTCCACGCTCTACCTTTTGGAGAAGGGGTACCCCTACCATCAAAAGTCACATATACATAGCCATCTTCTCCTAGATTACCATCATATAAACTGTTGTTTCCAGCACCATACCTATTAACACCAGTTTGCCCGGCTGGCTCACTATAGAAATAAAATAAGACTGGATATTTTTTGTTTTTATCAAGATTTTTTGGTTTAACAATCCATCCTTCCATAGTCACGTCATCAATAGTAGTAATTTCAAAAAATTCAAGAGGATGATCTTCCTTTTTTTCTGGTTCATACTTCTTAATCATATTCTGTTCTTCGTTAATAAATTTATGATTTGGTAACGAGACTATAGCTTGCATTGGCCTTGTAAAATAATTTGAGAAAGAGTGAAAAGCATATTTTCCTTTTGTGCTAATTTGATAATTATGAGAACCCTCTAATATCTCTGGGGTAACTCTTATTAGCTTACCATCCCCCTTGGCTGATGTTTTATAAAGATATCTTTCTGTTGGATTTTCCGGGGAAGCAATAAAATAAACACTTTCATTTTTTTCATCATATGCTAAAGGTTTTACTACGTCATAATTTCCTTTTGTAACCAAATATTCAGACTTACTGGCGATATTAAATCTATAAATATGGGACCATCCATCTTTTTCTGTTGTATATAAAAACTCTTTTCCATCATTTATAAATTTCCATCCAGCTTGAACTTGATATGGCCAAGAACTTCTCAAATCTACCCAAGCATCATCCTTCTCTTCCATTAGAAGCTCAGCCTCTCCACTATCACTATTAGCGATATAAATTTTGCTGTGATTTTGTTTTCTATTTAGTTGTTGAATCATTAAATCGTTTCTTCCAGGCATCCACGTCATTCTTGGCAGATAAAATTTATTTTGTTCTCCTGGAACATTCATCCAAGTCGTCTTTTCATTAGATAAGTTGATAACTCCAATTCTAGCTGGAGAAAGGTCTTCTCCTACTTTTGGATATTCTACAGGTATTGTATAGGAGTATATCGAATCAGTATTATTTATCATATAAAAATCCCTAACCTGATTAGCATCTATTTGCCAAAAAGCTATTCTAGAGCCGTCTTCGTTAAATATAAAACCATCTCTGCACCCGAACTCCTCCTCATATACCCAGTCAAAAGTTCCATTAATTAATTTTTTTGTTCCGTTAGAGCTTGTAAGTTTTTTTATTGACCTATCTTGAAGGTTTTCAAGATATATATTTACACTTGTACTACTTGTTCTAATCCCGCTTTCAGATTTTTCTTTAGACACATATGCTACAAAATTTGCATCAGGTGAAAATTTTGCAAACATTAAACTTGAACTAGACATGTCTCTACCTAATTTTTGTAATTCACCTTTTGAAAAGTCATAAACCCAGTAGTCCCCTCTAGTATTATATCTCCAAACCTTTACAGACTCTGTAAAAATTAGAACTTTGTTTTTATTTTGAGAAAATGAAAATGATTCTATTTCTAGATTTTTAATTTGAGAGGAGGATAAAATTATCTTATCACCTTTTCCTTTAGTGCTTACTAAGACAATATTGTTTTCTTTTATGGTGTAGTAGCCGGTTTCGTTTTCATTCCAAATAACATCATTAGGAAGTACTCTTCCAAAGAGATTCATTGAAATAAAAAACATACAAATTATTGATTGGGTAAGTTTGATCATCTTATTAGAATTTTTTAAAAAATAAAAATTATAATAAATTGTTAATAATTACAATTTTATAAAATGAATAGAATAGGTTTTCAGTTTAATAATTCTGATGAGGAAGATATTTTTAAGGTATTTGATGAGTATGTCGACTCTAGTAAAGAGAAGTTAACAAAAGCAGCAGATAACCTTATGAAGCTTTATAAATCTAAAGATCTAGACGAGGACTCACGAAAAAAACTGATTGATTTTGAAAAAAAATTAAGAATGGTTTTTAAGCAAGTAGATGAAATTGACAAGGAAGTTGAGGAAATGGCAAGAAGAAAAAGAATGGAAGAAAAAAAATAAATTATCTCATAAACCTTTCACTGTAGGTATTATAACTCGGTCTTTGTGGACTTTTTATCTCAAAAATTTTAGTCTTTAAATTCGTATTAATTATTAAGCCTTCTGAGTCGGAAACTATAAAGAAGTCGCCTTTTTCAAACTTATCATTATGAACATTTCCCTCCCCATCTAGAATAAAGTAGGAGTATACTGAATCATTTTGTAATTCTAAACTTAGTTTATTTTTTTCTGCTATTTCGTACGAGTTTATTTCTATACCTTCTGATGATATTTCCATAGGACAGTTCTTGCCTGCTATCTTTTTTATTTTAGTTCCTTTTTTTTCGATTATTTCAAAGTCTTCAGATTTGTAGTCGTCATATGAGGCTTCTTTTGTTATGGAAAGTTGAATATTGGGATCAAACCATATCTGAAAAATTTCAGACTTCTCATTTAATTCTTCTGCGTGGGAAATGCCGTTTCCAGCCCTTATAATTTGAACGTCTCCTTTTTTAAGAGAAATCCATTTATCTTGTTTTGTATCAAAATGGTTAATAGATCCTTCAAGAACAAAACTACAAATTTCAAACCCTTGGTGAGGATGAAGTCCTATTGTACTTTTTTTATCTGGAGTCCATGCGTGAGCCCAATAAAATAAATTTGAATATGGTTTGGTTATACCTCCATCCTGCGGAAACCCAATTGGTTTTTTTTCTAGTATTTCACCATTATTAAAGTTACCGTCAGCTTGCTGCTCTCTTTTAATTAGTTGTATACTCATATTCTATTTCAGAAGATATATGGCTCCATAATTTAATTCTCATATCTATCGATCTTTTAGAAATTTCTTTTACCTCTTCCCATTTTTTTTCATCATTTCCACATAAATTTTCTATCATCTTAAGTGCAATAGGTCCGTGGTCGTCGCCATCTAACTCGATGTGTCTTTCTAGGTAATACACAAAGTGACTAGCAACATTACTATTTTCTTTATTTAGTCCTTTCACTATTTCAATGAACATATCTGGTATCACGTTTTCTCTGCCAAAAGTAAATGCTGCAGCAATCTTATGTGTTTCTCCTGACTCAATTACTTCAAATGTGAAATTTAAAAACTCTTTAATGTCATCCGCTACATCATAATCATTAATAAAACTTCTATAGTCTTCTGAGTTTTTAATATCATAAATAAAAGTATCTATCTTAGATGTATCAGCACCAATTTGCTTCATAGCCTCAATATATAATTCAAAGTGGCTTATAACTTTTCCTCCCTTAATTTCATCTGTTTCTTCTTCAAGAACAATTTCATTAATAAATCTAGCTGCTTGAGCGTTTTCAGATGGAGTCCAGGGATTTCTTACGCAGGTTAGATTTACTTGAAGTGCCTTAAGAAGAGACATAAAATCCCATACTGCATAAATATGGTTTTCCATAAATATTTTCAAGTCATCAAGAGAAGAAATTTTAGAGTATATTTTATGATTCACTAATTCTTTTTGTGATGGCTTAATGTGATCTATAATATTTTGTATTTTCATAACTTTTTTTCTTACGTTTATTGCGTTATATTGTTTAAAAAAAAACCAAATATGGATTCAAATACTATTAACTACAACGAAGAAGTTCTAAAAGGAGGGTTAATTATTGCCGGGGTATCAATTTTATTTACTATGGTTACATATATAGTTAATGTTGAGTTAATGG
>JAYNOQ010000097.1:0-2932 GCA_038113315.1 Flammeovirgaceae bacterium
TTGGAGAAAGATATAGCCCTAGAGAAAGAGAAATGCCACAAAGAAGAGGATCTGGATCTGGAGTAATAATGACATCAGATGGTTACATAATAACCAATAATCACGTAGTTGATAACGCTAGTGAGGTAGAAGTATTATTGAATGATAACAGGACTTTTATCGCAACTGTAGAAGGTGCTGACCCAACAACTGACATTGCTGTCCTCAAAATTGAAGCAGAAAATTTAACTACTGTAGACTTTGGGAATTCTGATAATGTAGAAATTGGCGAATGGGTTTTAGCTGTTGGATCTCCTTTTGAATTTAGGTCGACAGTAACTGCAGGAATTGTTAGTGCTAAAGCAAGAAATATTGGTATTTTAAGAGATAGAAGCAATTTACAAATTGAAGCATTTATCCAACATCAGGCACCAGTAAATCCTGGAAATTCAGGAGGTGCTCTAGTTAATTTGAAAGGTGAATTAGTGGGTATAAATACAGCTATTGCTACCCCAACTGGAACTTTTGCTGGATATTCCTTTGCAGTTCCATCTAATTTAGTGAGAAAAGTGTACAGAGACTTAGTTGAATTTGGAGTTGTTCAAAGAGCACTTCTTGGAATAACTATATTAGATGTAAATGCTGAGTTAGCTGAAGAAAAAGACTTACCTGTATTGACAGGTGTTCTCATCGATAGAGTTAATGATGGAGGAGCTGCAGATGACGCAGGATTAGAATCTGGTGATGTTATAATTGAGATAAATGGAGTAGAAATAAGAAATATTTCAAATCTTCAAGAACAGGTAGCTATTAATAGACCAGGAGACAAAATTTTAGTAACATTTATAAGAGATGGTAAGACAAAGACTGTTAACGCTACACTAAAAAATACCCTAGGAACAACTGAAGTTGTAGCTTCAACAAATTCTTTCACAATTGATGGTGCAGTATTTGCTGATGTACCAAAAGAATTAAAAGAGAAACTTGAAATTGAGGGTGGTGCACAGATTAGTGAAATTAGTAATGGTAAATGGAAAAGCTCAGGTATTACAAAAGGATTTATAGTTACTTCAATAAACAAAAGAGATATTTCTGATGTAGAGGAATTATCCACTCTTCTCTCTCAATTACCGAAAGATGATGGAGTATTAGTTGAAGGCGTTTACCCTAACGGAGTTAAAGCATATTATGGAATTGGCTGGTAATTTAATTATCTATAAATTTATAATATGAAATATTTAAGAGTTCTATTTTTTATAATGACAACATCGTTAGCATCTTGTGGATTCGAAGACAACTTACCGTGTAAGGCAACAGAGTGTGAGAATAATCCACCAATAGCTGGCGATTCAGAAAATGAAGGATAAAAAAAACCCTCACGTATGAGGGTTAATTCTAGTAAACCAAACTATTAAGATATTTACTAAACGTTATCTCATTTTTCTTGGTTTCATAATTTCTAAAAAAATGAAAAAAAAATTTATTAAAGATGATAATGGAGATGATTATCTTATAGAAAATATTGATGAATTTAAGACACATATCTTTAAGTATCATTCATATAATAATCAAGGAGATAATTCAATTCATGAGGAAAAAGGAAGGTTTTTTACTGTCACTAAAGAGTTTTATAGACAAGTAGAAAATCTATAATAATTATTATTTGTGTTTATATAACCAGACATCAATAGGTTTTGATTTCCCCTTAACCTCGATCGACGGAATCTTTTTAAAAGGATAATCATCAGAAATAACACCTTTTACACTACTAGAAATTAATATTTCTCCAGACTTAGCGTGTGAGCATAATCTTGCCCCCAAATTAATTGTATCACCTATTACAGTATAATTCATTTGCTGCTCAGAACCTATATTTCCTGAAACTGCCTTACCTTTATTAATTCCGATTCCAATCTTAAACGGCTTATATCCTTCTTTGATAATTCTATCATTAAATTTATCAAGTGCCTGAAACATTTTGATTGCCGTTTTAACCGCATTATCTGTATCATCCTCACTCTTAAGAGGTACTCCATAAAGAACCATTAACTCATCCCCTACTATCTTATCTAGAGTTCCATTATACTTAAAAACAACATCAATCATTGACTTAAAATATTTATTTAAAAGCTTAACTATCTCTGTTGGCGATAGTTTTTCAGACATACTTGTAAATCCTCTAATATCAGAAAAGAGTATAGTAATATCACTTTCTGTTCCACCCAAATTCAATGAATCTTCATTTTCAAGGAGTTTATCTACTATATTCTTAGAAACATATTTCTTAAATGTTGATTTAACTTTATTAATTTTTGATAAATCATCTAAAGCAATAACTATTCCTGAAAAAGATTTTTTTTCATCAAAAACTGGAGAGCAAGATAGATTTACACTTATTTTTTTTCTTATAGATTTTAATTCAAATTCATTCTCAAAAACTCTTTTCTGTTCAGACTCAACTTTTTGAATAAGTTCTAGAAGCTGATCATTTTTCTCAAAAATTATCAAGTAATGATTGCCTATAACTTCCTCTTCTTCCCTATTCAATAATCTTAGAGCTTCCTTATTTACAAACTCAATTTCACCAAATAAATTAACTTCAATAATTCCTGTTGTTATTGAAGACATTATATTTTCATTCAATTTATTTGACTTTTTTAATGACTCTAACAACTTAACATTTTGATATGCAATACTTGTTTGCATCGATATTGCATCAAGAAGTTTAATATCATTTTTATCAAAATCACATAAACCATCTCTAGTCTCTTTATCTAATAATATTATAGCCCCAACTAGTTTTTTATCATTAAGAATTGGACTTACCAGACAAAAAGTTGAATCAAATAAATCGTGATTAAATTTATTATTTTGGGATACTATAAATGATTTTTTGTCTTTATTTAAATCGGACAAAAATCCAGACCTAGTATTAAATATCTGCTTTTTAATT
>JAYNOQ010000097.1:3032-4612 GCA_038113315.1 Flammeovirgaceae bacterium
CTAGTATTAAATATCTGCTTTTTAATTTTTATTTCATCAATATTAAATACCGATACAGGATCAAAAATATTAGAAACATCATTTTTGAGTAATACAACTCCTTTTGCTGAATTTAATATTGAAGATGATAAAGTTAGTACATTAAAGAAGAGTTCATTTAAATCATCAAGTGAATTAATTGTATTTGTGAGATCTAGAAGAGTCTCTAACTCTAAATACTTTTCATTTAAATCTTGATTTTTTTTGAGTAATTGTTTTTCTAAATCTTCTACAGATCTTTTAGGAGATGACTTAGACATTAATTCTTTATGATAATTTTTCTACTCCAGAGTCTATCGAATCATATACCTCACAATATTTAGTAAGACCCATGATGTTGAATGTTTTTTCAACAATTCCAGCAAGATTACAAAATGCTAACTTACCGTCTACAGCTTGAAGCTTTTCAATAATCTCAATAAGAATAGAAACTCCTATACTATTTACTACTTTAGAGTCAGCCATATCTACTAAAAAGTTTTTACTTCCTGAATCTATCTTTTCATTGAAAATTTCTAAAACTGCTTCTCCAGCCACATTATTAAAATATCCACTGGTGCTAATTACGATCACACCATTTTTTTCATCTATATTTTTTATTGAATCACTCATTGTCTTCTCTTTTTTTAGTCATTGTTACAGTAGTACCAGTTTCGTCACTATCATATTCAACAGTATCCATTAACTCAGTAATAAGTTGTAGTCCCCAGCCTCTCTTTCTCTCATCAGTATTCAACTTATTTTCAATATTAGGAATTTCAACTTTTGACTTATCGAAACCAATGCCTTTATCTTTCACTTTAATAGTAAGTTTATCTTTAGATACTATAAAGTGAATATATATTTCTTTTGTTTTAGAGTGCTCAAATGCATTTATACATGACTCAATAATTGCCATACTAATTTCCCCTGTCTTTTCTTCAGAAAGATTCATATGTTTTGATATCACCTCAGCAGTTTTAGTTGCTGTTAGTTCTATATCTGGAATGACAGGTAATTTTAATTCTACCTCTGCTTTTGTCTTATTCATATTATAAATTTATTAATCTGTTTATAATTATTATCAATTTTATTAATTTTTATCATACTTTTTTAATTACAACAATCGTAACATCATCATCTGGTATCCCTCCCTTTAACCAAATATCAACTTCACCTATCAATTTGTTTTTTAACTCTTCAGCAGACTTAGTAGCGTTTTCAGAAATCAAATTAACTACCCTCTCATAATCATACAACTCTCCAGCATCATTTTCTGCTTCAGGTAAACCATCTGATAGTAGTACTAGTACATCACCTTTACTAAATTTTCTTTTTTCAATGTCAAATGTTTCATTTCTAAGACCACCTAATGGTAATCCTCTAATAAGTATCTCTTCAGTTTTCTTTGATTTAGAATTATAAAGATACATCGGTGGCATAGCAGCCGAACTTAGAGTTATCGAATTCTTTGTAACTTCACATATATTAAGGCTCATCTTGAGAGTTCCTAAATCAATCTTCTTAACTATATTATTTAGTTCATATAACACCTTATTAGT
>JAYNOQ010000098.1:0-4332 GCA_038113315.1 Flammeovirgaceae bacterium
TTATTTGTTTTATCAGGTAAAATTCTTATTTCCTCTAATCTTCGCTTATCACCGCGAATTATATCTATTACCTCCCCACTAACTGGTGAACAGTACATAACATTTTCTGATAACTTATCATATAGAATTGGAGAACCAGCTTTTACATCATCACCTATTTCTATAAGAAGTTTAGGTCTTGTAATATTTAAGAAATCAGTAGGCTTTACAGCGAAAGAATTAATTTTAAAGTCTGGTCCTATTTCTTCGATAGCATTCCCATCTAAATTTATGTTGAACCCCTTTTTAAGGTTAAATTTTAAGGACATTTTTTTTAAAAAAAATTTATTTTTTCGCGACAAAAATAGTCTTAAAAATTTTAGTTTCTATATAAAATAGAATAAAAAAGTTAAGAAAATTTTTTTTCAATAAGATCTGTTATTTTTTTAACCTGATCATCAATTTCTAAATGAGTTGTATCTATTATTTCTGAACCTTCAGCAATCCTCAGTGGACTATCAGATCTTGATGAATCCTTATCGTCTCTCTCCTTTAAATTTAATAATACATCACTAAATGTTAAATCTGGATTATTATACTTAATATCTTCAAATCGTCTTTTAGCTCTAGTTTCAATTTCAGCAGTCATAAATATTTTTATCTCAGCATCAGGAAATACAACTGTTGTAATATCTCTTCCTTCAACAACAATTTTTTTTCTTTTTCCTAATTCTTTTTGAAGACTAACTAGGTATTTTCTGATTAAAGGAATAGAACTATATTTACTAACAACTTTAGAAATCTCTTCTCGTCTAATTGCAACTTCAACATTTTCATCATTTAAAAATGTATTCTGAATACCATCAATATATTTAAACTCAATTTTAATATTATCAATTTCCTTTCTAATTTTTTCTATCTCCGAATATTTTATATTTTTATTTAATAAGTAGAGAGTAACTGATCTATACATAGCCCCAGAATCTAAATAATTATACTTAAAATGTTCTGCAACTAATTTTGAGGTAGTGCTTTTACCACAACCTGAATGACCATCAATAGCAATAATTATATCTTTAATCATACTTTATTTTATTTTTTAATAACCCCCTTTTACTAAATTCAAGCCACTCTCCTGTTTTAATATTAGATGAGTACTTTCCTTTTTTTGCAACTTTACCATTAATATGATATTCTTCATACATTCCTTCTAAACTTCCATTCATATAATTAGAAATAGAAAAAACCTTTCCATTCATATAATAATCATACAATAAACCATTACCGTCTTTGAAAGTTTTATTCTCAATTATTAACTCATCTTCTAAATAAAAATTTGAAACATTTAATAATTTCCCAAATGAGTACTCTTCTTCTTGTTTTAAATTTCCATTATCATAAAATCTACCCCATAAATCATGTTTTAGTCCAGATAAAAAAGAACCAATTTCATCTAAATTACCACTCTCATAATAATAAATCCATTGACTTATTTTAAAACCATTACTATATTTTCCTTCAGATGACACATTACCGGATCTGTGAAAGTATTTCCAATCACCTTCTTTAAGATCATTTTCATAATTTCCAACTGAAAATAAGGAAGCATCTTCTCGGTAAGTTTCCCAAATTCCAACTTTTAATCCATTCTTATATTCTCCAACGACACTTTTCTGACCTGAAGGAAGATATTCTAAGTACTCACCATTTAAAAAATTATTTGTATAATTTATAATCTTAGAAATTCTGTTATTGTAAAAATACTCTTTGAATATTCCATTTTTAAGCCCGTCTCTGTAGTTCTCTTCTTTTTGGATATAATTTGAGTTTGGATAGTAATACACCCATTTTGAATGTGGTAAATCATTCTTATACCTTTTCTCGAAAGAAATATTTCTTGATCTACTAAAGTTTACTTTATAAGGTTGATATTCAGTCCAAACACTGTCTTTATAACCTAAGTTGTAGTATCCCCTCAAAGCAATATTTCCATCAAAGTAGAATTCAAGATATTCTCCATCAATTTTATTTTTTTTGTAGTTTGCTTTAGATATGAGTGTTCCGTATTCATCAAATGAAATAAGTTCACCATCAAGTTTTCCATCAAAATTATAGTTAGAAACTTCCTTTATTTTACCACTGTTATGGTAATAGTTCCATTGTTTATATCTTTTGCCTTCTAACATTTCACCTTCAGTTTCAACGTTTCCATTTAAATAAAAAGTTCTCCATAATCCTGTCTGAATATTATTCTTGAAATTTCCTGAAATATAAATTTTTCCATTGGAAAAATATTGAACAAATGCACCTTCTAATTTCCCTTCATCAGAGTAAGAGTAAGTTGATTGGAGCTTACCATTTTCAAAAAAAATAAACCATTTTCCTACAGGAACAAGCTTATTAAATTTTCCTTGAATCCTAATATTGCCAGATTTATCTTTTGATACATAAGAGCCATCATCTTGTTTGTCTCCAGTTTTATAAATAGATATAATTTCAGAGTCATTTATAGGTATAAATAATTTTTGAGCATTTATTAAGAAAAAATTATTAACAAACAAACAAAATAAAAATACAATCTTATAATTAATATTTACCATTTGATTAACGCAGAACCCCAAGTAAAACCACTACCAAAAGCAGCCAAACATAAAATATCTCCTCTTTTTAATTTTTTCTCATCTAAGGCTTCTTTTAAAGCTATAGGTATTGAAGCGGCTGTCGTATTACCATACTTCATAATATTATTATACACTTGAGAATTTGATAGACCAAGTCTTTTTTGAATATACTGACTAATTCTTAGGTTAGCTTGATGAGGAATAAGAAGAGAAATATCTTTAGGTTTCAATTTTGAATGTTTTAGTGCCTCGTATATTACTTCTTCAAACCTTATAACTGCATTCTTAAAAACAAAATTACCATTCATAACTGGAGAGTATCCTGTTCCGTCCTCATCCTTGTCTTCAATTATTTTATCAATCCAAAATGTAGTTGCAGGTTTTATTAGAGCAAGTTCTTCAGCATACTTTCCTTCTGAATGTAGATGAGTAGATAAAATACCAGATTCATCCTTGCTTGCAGAAAGAACCACTGCACCAGCACCATCACCAAAAATTACTGAAACACCTCTACCTCTTGGAGATTTATCTAATCCTCCAGAATGAATTTCACTTCCTACAACCAAAACATTCTTATACATACCAGATTTGATATATTGATCAGCTATAGATAAACTATAAATAAAACCTGAACATTGATTTCTAACATCTAAAGCTCCAACTTCTTTAATTTCTAAATTTCTTTGAAGAAGAACACCAGATCCAGGAAAGTAGTAGTCTGGACTCAGAGTAGAAAATATAATAAAATCAATTTCATTTTTATCAATCCCAGCATCTCTAATAGCTTCCTCTGAAGCATAAGTACCCATTAATGAGGTAGTTAAATTGTCATTATCAACCCATCTTCTTTCCTCAATTCCTGTTCTTTCTTTTATCCACTCATCTGAAGTATTCATCATTTCTTCGATGTCAGAATTTTTCACAACATTATCAGGCACATAGTAACCAACACCTGAAATTTTTGATTTTATCATGCTCAAAACTATGCTATTTTTTTATTAATCGAAAAGAGAGTAATTACCATATTGATTCAAATTATTTATATGATTAATTAATGAAATATCATCTTTATTTTGATTTTCAAAATAAGGAGACACAGTATAATTATCGAAATCATCAAATTTAATAGGATTTATAAAATTTGAAATTTTAGATATTGAAATAGTTTTAGAAAACCATAAATCTAAATACCGAATATCAAATACCAATGGAATTTTAGATGTGAATTTTTTCCATTTTTCTGTTGATTGATTTATCAAGAAATAGAAGTATTTAAAACTGTTTCCTGAAAAATCTTGAAAAGTTTCTCTAATACCAACACAATAAATCAGTTTATCTTTTTGATATTTAAAATAATATGGAGTTTTTTCTTTTTTCGAAAAGTTTCTCCAAAAATAAAAACCATCACATGGAATAAGACATCTGTCCAATTTAAATTGATTAGATATAATATTACTTTTTTTTAGCTTACTAAAATCTACATTTATTAGACGATCTGCTAATGATTTTTTTTTTGAAAATTTATCTGATGACCCCCAATATTCAAAAATCAAGTCACCATTTCCTTTTATTGAGATAATTGGTAATTTTTTTGTAGGAAAAGCATTATAAATAGGTTTAATATTTTTATCCTCAAATTTGAATGTTTTAGAAATAATTGAAATGTTAGCTAATGTGTATCTATTCACCATTTAATAAAAATAATAATTTTCTTTAGTTAAATCCTTTAAAT
>JAYNOQ010000099.1:0-4100 GCA_038113315.1 Flammeovirgaceae bacterium
TGACCTTTGAATGGTATAGCTTTAGGTAGTACGACATCAAATGCACTAATTCTATCAGACACAACCATAACTAATTTATCTTCAAAATGGTAAACATCTCTAACCTTTCCTGTGTATTTACTCTGTAAATTATCAAAATTAAAATCAGTGTTTTTTATAGCATTTTCCACTACCAGTCTGGTTTAGTTTTATCTGTTTTTTTTGATGGTTTTCTTTTGAGCTGTTGAATATACTGAAATTCATTGTTATTTAAGGCATTTAAAATCATTTCAGCTTTCTTTTTTGTCATATTAATTTTCTTGAGTTTTTCTTCTATAGACTCTTCCTTACTTTTCTTTTGATCGTTTTTACTTTGCTCGTTTTGTTTCTTTTCTTCCTGACTTTCGCTCTCTTTTTTCTTGTCTTCTTGGCCTTCTTTATCTTGTTTTTTATTTTCAGACTGATTTTTCTTTTGATTTTCTTTAGAATTCTCTTTATTATCTTTTTCCTTATTTTGTTGATTTTTTTCTTGTTCTAACTTTTTCTTTACCAGCTCATAATTAAATTTTGAGTCATTATTTTCATTGTCAGCTATTATTGATTCTTTATAAAAATTTAGTGCCTCATTTAGTTTATTATTTTTCTCATTAATATTCCCTAGTTGCTGGAAAGCAATTGATTTTATTTTGTTGTTTTCTGTTAGAGATGCTAAATTATAATTCTCTATAGCATTTAATGTGTCAGATGATAATAAATGAGCATGAGCTAGGTTAAGAAATACCTTCTCATTAGAATAATCTAGAGAATCAATCAAGGTTTTATAATTTTTAATTGACTCACTGTAATTTTTATTCAAGAATGACTTTTCAGCTAAACTTGTAAGTTTATTTATTTGATCAATTTTATCATTTATAATGATTGTAAGAATGAGGTTTAATACAAAAATCATATTCTTATAATTTTTAGATTAAAAGAAAAATCTAATAACATTAAAAATAATGCACCTAAAAGAAAATAAAAATATTTATTTCCACTAACATCAATTACTTTTGACTCAATTATATCTCCTTTTATATTTGAAATTTGAGCAATTAGATTATCCGTCTGATTTATATTATTTGAAATCTCAAAATATTTCCCGCCGGTATCATTTGCAGCTTCTTTTAGTGATGAAGGATTGAGTTTTGTTATAACTTCTTCTCCTTCATTATCTTTTTTAAAATTTCCATCACTAAGTAAAAGTTTACTGCCTTTCTCACTGCCTACGCCTATTGTGAAAAGCTTAATATTTGATTCATTAATTTTATTGAGGGCACTTTCTGTCTCTTCTCCAAAATCTTCTCCATCTGAAATGAGTAAAATTATTTTTGAATTTATATCATTAGTTTGAGAATTATTATCATTTAATTTAGATAATGATAATTCTAATGCAGGACCAAAGTCAGTTCCGGAATTAGGGACTAATCCAGTATTTAATGTCTCGGTAAATAAATTAAGTGCATTCTTATCGTAGGTCATTGGACATTGTACAAATGCTTCACTAGAAAACATTATGATTCCTATTCTATCTGATGAAAACTCATCAATTATTTTTTTCATCTCGAACTTAATTTTTTCTAATCTTGTGGGTTTCACATCATTTGCATTCATAGATTCAGATAAATCGACAAGAATCATTATGTCTTTTCCTATAACATTTACTTCTTTTTTGTTATCTCCAAAAGATGGTCCCAATAATGATATGATTAGTAAAAAAAAGTATATACTTCTTAATAATAATTTGAATAATACTTTTCTTTTATAAACTTTTATCTTTTTATTAATGCTATTTAATCTGATAAGGTATAAAATATAAAATATAAAAAAAGCTGAAATTATAATGATTTCAGTAATTCCAATAGGTTTGATAAAATCCATAAACAAAGCTAAGAAATTGATTTTTTAATAAATAAAGTCATTGATCTATTTAACCCTTTTTCACAAATAGAAAAAATAGAAAAAATTTATATCAAGAAGATGATGATGTAATTATATTTGCCATTCAAATAGGAGAGGTGGGTGAGTGGCTTAAACCAGCAGTTTGCTAAACTGTCGTACGCCAATACGCGTACCGGGGGTTCGAATCCCCCTCTCTCCGCAAAAAAATCTTTTCTTTTTTTGAAAACTTTTTATATAATCATTGCGCTACTGAAAGAGGTATCGCAATTAACATCAAATTTTGATAATTCAACTAGAAATAGTGAGTGAACTGGAGTATAACCTCCTAGGTTAAGAACTTTAAATGCTCCGTTTGCTGTTCCTCCAGTTGCTAGAACATCATCAAAAATTAATACTTTACCATTACCTTCTTGTACTTGCATCACAGCTTCGCCGTATTCAAGTTTATGTCTTACTGTTTGTATTTTTCCTGGTAATCTATCTTTTTTACTTCTACAAAGAATAATACCTTTATTCAACTTATCTGCAATTATAGATCCTATAAGAAAACCTCTTGATTCAATAAGTGCTAAATAATCAAATTCTACACTTTTAATACATTCAATGCATTTTTCCACAAGAATATCCCTAGCTTTTGGGTCTTTATATATAGGGTTAAGATCTATATATTCTACTCCTTTTATTGGAAAGTCTTTATAAAACTCTATCTTATCTTTTACGTATTCTAAATTCATAATTTATTTACAAATGTAATTAAAACTAATGTAGTGATTTACAAAATACTTACCATTAATATAGCAGTAGTTTTATTATTTTCATGTAAAAGTGATGGAGATTTAACAAAACCAACTGGTGTTTTTTATCAATCTACTTCATTTGACAATTTGGATAGAGATTATATTTTATATGTGCCATCTACATACGATGAAAATTCTAGCTTACCATTAGTCTTTAACCTGCACGGTGGAGCTATGACTGCTAGAGATCAAATGGAACAGGTAAGTGATATGAGATCTCTTGCAGATTCTGAAAATTTTATTTTAGTGTATCCCCAGTCAACCAGTGAAAATGGAATACCTATTTGGAATTTAGGGGGAGAAAATTCAAAAGCTACAGATGTAGATGATGTAGGTTACATATCACATTTAATTAATAAAATATCAAATTTTTATTCAATTAATTTGGATAGAGTTTATGTTGTAGGATTTTCAAATGGTGGTTATTTATCATTTGAGTTAGCTTGTAAATTAAGTGAAGAAATAGCTGCTTTTGCTTCTGTTGCTGGGCATATGTTTATAGATACTTACAACGAATGTATGCCAACTCATCCTACTCCTTTCTTGTCAATAAATGGAACAGAAGATAACTATGAGGGTATTGAAAGTTATTTCCTATCAATTGAAAATTCAAATAATTATTGGATAGAGTATAATAAAACAGATTTAATTCCGGTCATATCTGATATTGAAAATATAAATACATTTGATGGGTCAACAGTTCAGCTTTTTTCATGGATAAATGGAAAAAATGGTGTTGAAATAGATCATTATAAAATCTTGGGAGGTGGTCATTCCTGGCCTTCACTAAACACTAATTCTGATAAAGATATGTCAAACGGAGATATAGATTCTAATAAAATTATTTGGGAATTCTTATCAAGGTTTGATATAAATGGCTTGAGATGAATTTAACGAATTTATAATGCTTAAAATATCTTTTGATCAAAAGTATATTTACCCATTAGATAAAAATCATAGGTTCCCTATGATAAAATATGAACTTATCCCTGAACAACTAATTAGAGAAAATACTTGTTGCAGCGATAATTTTTTTTCTCCTAAACAAATTTTAGATAGAGATGTATTATTAACTCACGAAGAATTATATTTTAGAAAGTTGGTTTCTCAAAATTTATCGAAGTCTGAACAAAGACCAATAGGTTTTCCAATGAGCAATGATCTTGTTGAAAGAGAAAAAATAATATCTCAAGGAACGATAGATTGTGCTAAATTTTCTCTAGAACATAATGTATCTATGAATATTGCTGGTGGTACCCATCATGCATTTTATGATAGGGGGGAGGCTTTTTGTATGTTGAATGATCAAGCTATTGCAGCTAACTACTTAATTAAAAATAAATTTTGTAAAAAAATATTAATAGTAGATTTAGATGTTCATCAAGG
>JAYNOQ010000100.1:0-4025 GCA_038113315.1 Flammeovirgaceae bacterium
CCTATACTGAAGCCGGAGTTTTGAGATATTAGTCTTTGAGATGCTGTGCCATCTTTTTCAATGATATGCATAAGATCTAATTGATCTTCTGTAATTCTGTGTTTTTTTGTCATGAGGGTGATAATTTATCAGTAGTGATTAATGTATCAAAAAATATTTGGATATCATAGCTACCGCACGGATTAATAATTAAAATAATTTTTTAATTAGCACCGTTCAACATTTGAACTATTGTATTATTATGTGTTTTTATAGTCAATATATTCTAAAAGATAAGGTCTTTTTCTGAGATAGTAACTCTTCTCAAAGAACCAAGAAAAGAAAGAAGGACGTCAACTCTCTCTTTAATAGGAAGCGAGCAAACTTTTACAATACTTCCTGCGAAAGAACCCTTTGCAATTATTACATCTTGACCTATTTGTATTTGTGAAGTTACTGGATCTATTCTTGATGTTTCCTCTGCTATTTGCATGGCTTCAATTTCCTCATCAGAGATGCAGGAGATATTATCTCCAAATTTTATAATATTTCTTATACCCATCGTATATTTAAGAGCTGAGTAATTGTCAAAATCAGTATTAACAAAAATGTAGCCGGGAAAGAGTACTTCTATTTTGGGTTTAGAATTTATCTTTTTTGTAGTTATTTTTGGTAAATAATAATCAAATTTTTGATTTAATAAATTACTTTCCACTCTTCTAACTTCGTTAATTTTGTAGGTTGCAACAATCCAATTTTTTTTCATGATAGGTGGTACCCGAGGCCGGACTTGAACCGGCACGATATTTCTATCGAGGGATTTTAAGTCCCTTGTGTCTACCAATTCCACCACTCGGGCTTATATAAGAACTAGACTCCTAATTAAAGTTAATATTTTACTATATATTTTTATTGAATGTATCAAACAAATCTTTTAAATAATCTGATATTTTAGGGTCTCTCATACCGAACATCAAATTGGCGCCTAAGAACCCTTTTTTATTGCCACAATCAAAGATTTTTGCCGTGGAGAGGAAAGCGTTTAGCTCTCCATAATTCAAGAATTTATCCAAAGCATCGGTCAGTTGGATTTCTCCTCCCACTCCCTCTAAAGTATTTTCTAATATGTTCATTATGTCTGCAGGTAAGATGTATCTTCCCAAGACCGCAAGGTTGGAAGGTGAATTTACCAGTGAAGGTTTTTCTACTAACTTTTTAATCCCAATACTAGAAAAAGGCTTAGGATATTCCGCGTTAGTATCAAAAATGCCATAATTTTCTGTATCTTTATTTTCAATGGCCTCCTTGCCACTTCTTGTTATAAAGATAATCTCAGTAATACCAGCAGATATAGCTTCTTTCACTACATGCTCAATAATTGGACGATCGTATAAAGGTAAAAGCTCTTTAGGTATGGCCTTAGTAGAAGGAAGCATCCTTGTTCCGAGTCCAGCAACTGGAATAATAGCCTTAGTTAGTTTCTTTATTTTATCTTACATTTATAAAAAAATTATATCATGGAGGCTGAAGCCGGAATCGAACCGGCGTAAACGGCTTTGCAGGCCGCTGCATAACCACTCTGCCATCCAGCCAACTTTGTGTATTGTATACATGATTTTAAGAAAGGAAATGCTTAGACTAAATTTATTGGAAATTTAATATTGATAGTTCTATTCGTTAACTATAGTTTTATAATAATCAAGCCTCTCAATATCTTCTTCATCCAAAACTTCACCATATTGAATTTCAATTATATGACATGGCTCATTCAAGGGATTTGTAATTTGATGCCATTCTTTTAAAGGAACATGGTAGTAATCAAATTTTTTTAAAGTAACAGACTTTCTGTTATTTGGATCGTCTTTGCTATAATTTATTTCACAAGAGCCTTTACTAACCAACCATATTTCATTTCTTTTAAAGTGTCTTTGAAAGCTCATTCCCTCTCTAGGAGAAACTACCAACTCTTTAACTTTTACATCATCACCTTCAAAAAGATTATAAAACTTACCCCATACTCTTTCTTCTTTGTAATATTGCCATGTTTTTAAAATCCATGAAGATGAATTCTTTTTATCATTACCACCAATACCAAATAAAAACTCTACCCCATCGACAGACATTTCAGGAATATTTTCATGATTTCTGTCCCCGCCATTAGCAAAAAAAATCTTATCATCTGGATATATTTTTTTTATTTTTTGAAGCGCATTGATACAAGACCCTTTTTCATCATCTTCAAAGTCAACAACTTCATCAACGTATTGGATAGCATCCAATATCAACTTTCTTTCGTTAAATGTCATGAAAGGCTTACCTTTCTTTTTCTCAAGCCAGCTATCACTATTAAGTGCTACTATTAATTTATTACCATAACCTTTTGCACTTTTTAAGTATTCTATATGTCCAGAATGTATTGGATCAAAACCTCCGCTTACAACAATTATTTTCATGAAATTTTATTTAGTTTCCTAAAATCGTAAACAAAACCATTATATGAATCTAAAAAATCTAATACTTCTTTGTGGTACACGCATACAAATGCAAGCTCAACATTATTAGACAGATTATTTAAAGATGTAATATTTTGATGTTTTAAATTGTTAATAGTTTTGTTATCTAAATATGGATCCCATATCTTTATTCTAAATCCAGAATCTCTCAGAGATATAGCTAAATCATGGACTTTTGTATTTCTAATGTCTCTGCAGTTTTCTTTAAATGTATATCCCATAATTGTTATTTCGGTTGTCTTCAAATTAATAGAATTTTCCTTTGTATATTTTATAAAATTTTCTAATACCCAATTTCCCATTTCATCATTTATCTTTCTTGCAGACCTCATAATATTTGGGACATATCCAGATACTTCAGATTTATGCATCAGATAGTATGGATCAATGCTAATGCAGTGGCCTCCAACCAAACCAGGAGTAAGTTTCATGAAATTCCATTTTGTAGAAGCTGCTTCAATGACATCTAATGTAGAGATATCTAATGAAGTATATAGCTGATGCATTTCATTTATTAAGGCGATATTTACATCTCGCTGAATGTTTTCAGTAACCTTTGCTGCCTCAGCTACTTTTATTGATGAAGCTTGATGTATGCCTGCATCAATTATAGAGGAGTACAAGAAAGATATAATATTTAAACTGATTTGATTAGAAGCAGAAACAATCTTTTTTATCTTTTCAATAGTATTAACTTTATCTCCAGGAACAATTCTCTCTGGACTATATCCAGTTGAGAATTCTTCATTAAAAATTAATTTAGATTTTTCTTCTAAGATTGGCGTGCATATGTCATCTGTTACTCCAGGATAAACAGTTGATTCATATATAACTATTGAATTTTTTTTAATTACGGTGCCAACTAATTCGCTCGCAGATATTATTGGTCCTAGATTTGGGGTTTTATCTTCATTTATTGGGGTTGGGACGGTAACTATAAATATATTGCTTTCTTTAATATCAGCGACATGAGTGGTTAGTTTTACATTTTTGCTTAAAATTTCTAAATTCTCATAACTTATGTCGTCATTTATATCAATCTTATTGATTAATTGATTAACTCTTTCTTCTTTTGTATCAAAACCGGTTACATTGAATCCCTTTAGTGCAAACCTTGCGGCTAAAGGTAGCCCGACATACCCCAAACCAACTATACAAATCTTATAGTCCTTTTTATTAAACTTTTTCATCAGTTTTAAGAGTATTAAAAGTATAAATTAAGCCTGTATACAAAGTGATAATAAGCGATATGAATAATAGAATGTCTGCAATCACGATTATCAACATATTATTTATTGCTAGGCCAAATAAATATATTGATAGAGTGAATAGTTGAACTGTTGTTTTAATTTTGGCAAGAAAAGTAACTTTAGTTGCATCAGTTATTCCATTTCTTGCATTTAAATCTCTTAGAGCTCCTACCCAAATCTCTCTTGTTATAATTATTGCTCCAATAAAACCAATTAAATAGCTTGAAAGATTTATTGCAAGTCCAAATAAAACAAAAAGAACAAGAATTTTGTCTGCAATCGG
>JAYNOQ010000101.1:0-4000 GCA_038113315.1 Flammeovirgaceae bacterium
TAGCGTACACGCATGGGGTGCGTGGGGTCGCAAGTTCAAATCTTGTCATCCCGACAATTAATTATATACTGCTATCCAAACATCTTTAATTTCAGCAATTAAAGAATCTCTTATTCTCTTTACTTCTAAGAATGAATTTGAATTAAAAATACTAACTCTATAAAAACCGATTTCTGTTTTAGGTAAAGTCTTAAATGAATTTTTAGGATATTTTTTTCTTAATTCATTTAATAGAACATCTCTTCTTTTAGTAGTTTTTAAAGATCCAACAATAACATAATATTTATCGTAAATAAATGGCTTTGCATCTTTATTAACTTCTTTTTGAATAATATTTTTAACTAAATTTTTCTTTTCTAAATTAATAGTATCCTTATTGTTTAAGTTTAATTCATTAACAAAAGTTTTTTTGACAGTTTGTTTATTCGATATAGTATCCTTCTCAGCAATATCAGAGTAAACAACTATATTTTGAAAATTGATTGAATCCTTATTGTTTAAATTTAATTCGTTAACAACAGTTTTTTCTACTAATTGTTTATTATTAAGTGTTGTATTTGAAAATAGGCTATCTAATACAAGTACACTATTTTCTTTATCTACTATTAAATCTAATTTCTTAATGTCTTTTTCAAGAATATATGTCAAATCGAAGCCATTTCTATTAGACGAAGAATAGGTTAGATTTTTACCTGAATTAAAAAACATATCATCAAAACTTGAATTAATTGTATTTCCTAAATTAATAGGATTATATACTGAATCATTTAGATTTATTTTGTAAATATCCATAGCTCCATATCCAGAATGACCATTTGAAGAAAAATAAAGATTTTCATTTTGGTCAATAGTTAGGTAAGACTCACGACCATCAGTATTGACTTTTGATCCAAGATTCTTAATTTGAGTTATGGTTCCATCATCATTAAAATTAGCTTCATAAATATCAGAAGATCCATAAGAACCATCTCTGTCACTAATGAAATAAACCTTTTTAAAATTTTTTGAAAAAACAAGATTTGAATAATTATACTTTGATTGATCAAAAAAAGCAAGTTTTGGCCTAAATACCGAATCATTTAAATTTAACTGATAAATTTTAACCTTTGATTTATTTTTCCTGTAAACAAGTCTATTATTTTTATTTTCATTTAAACTTATATAGATAATATTTTGATCTTTTGAAAAAGAAAATGACCCTTGATTCAATTCAAAGTCTAATGATAAAAGATTTTGATATTTTATCGAATCAATATGTTTTTTAAAAATTGTTGACAACCCATTTTTATTTTGAAAGGAATAGATTACATTGTTTTTTTGAAAAATATTGTAGTAACCCTTCAAAGAATCAACAACTTTAAACTCATTTACAAAAAAATTAGTTTTTTCGCTAATCAATTTATCAACTTTAGAATCAGTTAGTTTATTTATTTTTTTCAAAGTTTCATAATTAATTGAATCATCATACTTCAATGTTAAATACAAGTAATTTTTAACATGGTTATAGTTCATTAATTTATTTTTTTTGAATGATAAATCGTAATATTCTTTTGCTTGATTATACATTCCTAAATTAAAGTAACTATGTCCTAATCTTAGAAAATCTGAATAACCCAAAGAAAATTTTGTTTGTAAAATCTTTGAATATGATTTAATTACAAGCTCATAGTTACTTTTTAAATAACTTTCTTGAGCAATTCTAAGATCTTTTCTTTGTGAAGTTATTTCTAATGAAGTAAGGAAAAATATGAAAATCAGAAAGTTTCTCATCAGAAAAATCTTGGATTAATAATTTCCTTTGGGGTAATTTCCCATTTTAAAAAAAACTCAGAACTATTTCCTGCAAAATCTTTTAATCTATTCGTCTCTGCATCATGACTATAACCAATCATTAAATTTTTTGATGCATAAAAACCAGCTAGAAAACTAAATGCAGAGTTTATTCTGTGAGAAGTTCCCAAAATAAATTTTTCAAAAAAGAATGCGTTTACGGAGAAATCTAGTTGAAGAGGAAGGTTAGAAACATATCGAGTAATAATTGATGGTTTTAGTTTTATATCATTTTTTAATTGAAAAACATGACCAGCAGTTAAATAGAAATGTTGTTCATCAGTAGCTTTGTATAAAACACTTTCTGAATCAAAATGGTTATTCTTAAACACATAAGGGCTAGAAAAACCAACATATGATTCTTCACTATAAAGAAAAACCCCAAAACCCAAATTAAAAGAACCTTGGTCTTCAATACTATTTAAAAAATAAGGATCATTGGGATTATAAATATTTAAAATATCAAAGTTTACATTCAATACATTATATGAAAATTTTAAACCCAATGAAGTATTCCAATTATCATTAATTCTCACTAAAGTTGATAAATCAAATGATGATGAAAAATCGTTTACTGGACCTAAATTGTCATTAACAATACTTACTCCCAGACCTAAATTATTAAATAATGATGGATGATTAAAATTTAAAAAATTTGTCTGAGGTGCTCCCTCTAAATCTCCCCATTGTGTTCTTTGTTGCAAGAATAACATTGGATTAGCATTCGATACTGTGTACGCGGGATTCAATATAGATGGGTTAAACATGTATTGAGTAAATAATCCTTCTTGTTGAGAGAATATATTAGAATAAATACTTATAATAAATAAAACAATTATTTTTCTCATTAATTATTAATATATAAAAATCCAGTTCGAGATTTAACTATCCCATTAGATTTTTTGTATTGAAGAATATAGAAATAGGTACCAACTGGAAGAATTCTCTTTGTCTTATAATGCCTTCCATCAAACACATTATTGTTAGAACCATAATTAAAAGTCTCATATACTTTTTGATCCCATCTATTATATATTATTAACTGATTATCAGGATATAAATTAATGTTTCTTATAATCATTATATCATTCATTCCATCTCCATTTGGAGATATAGCATTATAAATTTCTAAATCATCCTCTGACTTATCATTAAAGCTATTATATTCAAGGAAGTCAGGAGTACCATCAAAATCAGAATCATAAGCATCATCTGGATTACCATCTCCATTTTGATCTGGCTGTTCCCTTGAGGTTAATAGAGTGTCACCATCATCATCGTCATCAATAAAATTCTTCAATCCATCACCATCAGTATCAGTATTTAATTCATATACATTCAATACACCATCATTATCACAATCTTCAATATTCCAAGTAAGAATATTTTCATCTATATGTTGACTTGCTAATAGTAAAGAACATGGATCTAATGGATCGGTTTGATCTCTATCAACCTCTTTAAAATCATCAACTCCGTCTTTATCAGTATCAATATCGAATTGATCTGTTCCATAATAATTTTCTTCAGTATCAAGGAGTAGATCATTATCATCATCATGATCATGCCAATCACATGAGAAATCTTTATCGTTATCCTGAGGAGGGAATTTAGTTCTATCTAAAGGATGTATTATATCTGGTCTTCCAGTTCTCTGTAAATCTTCAGTCTCTTCTAGATCGTGATAACCATCATAATCACTATCTGAATATGGATCTTCATTTCCTACATCAAACTCGTTTACTACACCATCATTATCATTGTCTAGAATATCAGACTCCAACGGATCAATAATACCATCTCTATCTGTATCTACATTACCCTCTTCACTATCACTCTCTCCATCACCATCTGTATCATATTTTAATGGATCAGTTTTACTTGTAGTTCTTTCATATTCATCAGACCAGTCATCATTATCATCATCATTATCACATACATCACCAACAAAGTCTCCATCCGTATCTTTCTGATCAGAATTTGGTGTTAATCTACAATTATCCACATTATCTAAAACACCATCATTATCATCATCAGGATCACACACGTCTCCGATTCCATCACCATCGGTATCTAATTGATCTGGATTATGATAGGTAGAACAATTATCTTCACCATCTAAAACACCATCATTATCATCATCAGGATCACACGCATCACCAATTCCATC
>JAYNOQ010000102.1:0-3922 GCA_038113315.1 Flammeovirgaceae bacterium
TCTGGAATTGAAACTGGATTTAAACCTACTCTAGACATAATTTTTAATTAATAAACATAACATAAAACTTCACCACCGATCTTCATTCTTCTAGCTTCCTTATCAGTTATTACACCTTTTGAAGTAGATAGAATAGCTATTCCTAGACCGTTTATAACTCTTGGTAGATTTTCAAAACCTACATATTTTCTCAAACCAGGTTTACTTACCCTAACAATTTTTTCTATAGCTGATAAATTTGTCCTAGGATTATATTTAAGAGCAATTTTAATAGTTCCTTGAGGCCCATTATCTTCAAACTTATAATTTGTAATAAAACCTTGATTATGTAGAACCTTAGTAATTTCTTTTTTAATATTAGATGCAGGAATTTCTACGATTCTATGATTAGCTTGAATGCCGTTTCGAATCCTAGTTAAAAAGTCTGCTATAGTATCAGTATTCATATTTTGTTTTTAAAAAGCTTGCAAATTTAAGCATTAATAGTAAAAGTTACCAACTAGCTTTGGTTATACCAGGAATTTTTCCTTCAGACGCCATTTTTCTGAATTCAAGCCTAGATATTCCAAATTTTCTCATATATCCTTTAGGTCTTCCAGATAAATTACATCTATTGTGTAATCTTACAGCAGAAGAGTTTCTAGGAAGTTTATCTAAACCTTCCCAGTCTCCATTAGCTTTAAGCTCTTTCCTTTTAGCTGCATACCTTTCAACCAATTTTCTCCTTTTAAGGTCTCTTACTTTAACTGCATTTTTTGCCATAATCTATATTTAATTTTTTGAGATAAAAGGCATACCAAATGCCTTTAATAACTCATAACTTTCTTCATCGGTATTAGAATCAATAACAATTGTTATATTCATACCATTTATCTTATTTATTTTATCAATACTAATTTCAGGAAATATAATTTGCTCTTTAACACCTAATGTATAATTACCATTTCCGTCAAATCCTTTATTATTTAAACCTCTAAAATCTCTAACTCTAGGCAAAGCAACTGAAATTAATCTATCAAGAAATTCGTACATCATATCTCCTCTTAAAGTAACTTTAGCACCAATTGGCATATCTTCTCTTAATTTAAAATTGGATATTGATTTTTTTGCTTTAGTTGCAACTGCTTTTTGTCCAGTGATTAGGGTTAATTCGTCAACACCAGCTTGTACAAGTTTTTTATCGTTTACTGCAGCACCTAGTCCCTGATTTATTGAGATTTTTTTAATCTTTGGAACTTGCATGACGGATTTGAACTGAAGTTTATCCATTAAACTTGGTACAATTTCCTCAACATACTTTTTTTTCAATCTAGATATTGCCATTATTAAATTACTTTATTAGTTTTTTTAGATAATCTTTCAATTTTTCCATCCTTATTTCTTTTCCTGTAAATTTTAGTTGGCTTACCGTCAGAGGGATCAACTAACATCAAATTACTTATATGAATTGGAGCTTCCTGTTTCTCAATTCCACCTTTTGGATTATCAGCTGATGGTTTAATATGTTTAGTAACTAAATTAAGACCTTCAACAATTGCTTTGTATTTCGAAGGAAAAACAGTTAAAACTTTAGCTGACTTACCTTTATCATTACCCGATAAAACAAAAACAGTATCTCCTTTTTTAATATGTATTTTCATATCAATTTATTTATAGTACCTCAGGTGCTAATGAAACAATTTTCATAAAGTTCTTTTCTCTTAATTCTCTAGCAACTGGACCAAATACTCTAGTTCCTTTAAGCTCATCATTTTCATTCAATAAGATCGCAGCGTTATCTTCGAATCTAATATAAGAACCATCTTTTCTTCTAACTTCTTTTTTAGTTCTAACAACTACAGCTCTGGAAACAGAACCTTTCTTTACAGAGCCGGAAGGAATTGCGTGCTTAACGGAAACAACTATTTTATCACCAACTGACGCGTATCTTCTCTTTGTACCACCTAGAACCCTAATACATAGAACCTCTTTGGCACCGCTATTATCAGCAACTTTTAATCTACTTTCTTGTTGTATCATATTATTTTACTTTTTCAACTATCTCAGTTAATCTCCATCTTTTATTTTTACTAATAGGCCTAGTTTCCATAACTCTAACTAAATCACCAATATCGCATTGATTTTGCTCATCATGTGCAGTTAGTTTAGAAGTCTTCTTAACAAACTTACCGTAGATAGGATGTTTAACTCTTCTCTGAACTTCAACAGTAATAGTCTTGTCCATTTTATTACTAGTTACTATTCCTTCTCTTTGTTTTCTCAAATTTCTTTCCATATTACTCTGCTTTTAATGCTTTATTGCTTATTTCAGTTTTAATTCTTGCAACAAATCTTCTGGCAACTTTTATCCTCATAGGATTTTCAATAGGAGTTGCAGCATGAGAAAAAATTAGTTTTTCGAGATTTTCTTTCTCAACTACTAACTTTTTTTCAAGTTCTTCGACAGATAATGCTCTTAATTCTGAATTTTTCATTTTATTCTACGTAATCTCTTCTAGTTACAAATTTTGTTCTTACAGGTAGTTTCTGAGCAGCTAATCTTAATGCTTCTTTAGCAACCTCAGTATTTACACCCCCAGCTTCAAACATTATAGTTCCAGGCTTAACCACAGCTACCCAATACTCAGGAGCTCCTTTACCCTTACCCATCCTAACTTCAGCAGGTTTTTTAGTAACTGGTTTGTCAGGAAATATTCTAATCCAAACTTGACCTTCACGCTTCATTTTTCTAGTAACTGCAATCCTTGCTGCCTCGATTTGTCTAGAAGTAATCCAACCCGCCTCAAGCGATTTGATTCCGAAAGATCCAAAGCTAATGGTGTGTCCTCTCTGAGCGATACCTTTTACTCTACCTTTTTGTTTTTTTCTAAATTTTGTTCTTTTTGGCTGTAACATTTTTTAAGCTTTAAAAGTATTTTTACTTCCTACATTAAGTGATAAACTTCTTTTACCAACAACTTCACCTTTATATACCCAAACCTTTACACCAATCTTTCCATATATAGTAAGTGATTCACAAATAGCATAATCAATATCTGCTCTTATAGTATGTAATGGAGTCCTCCCTTCTTTATATTGTTCAGATCTGGCCATTTCTGCTCCACCAATTCTACCAGATACTTTAACTTTAATTCCTTTAGCACCAACTCTCATAGCAGAAGCAATTGCCTGTTTCATAGCTCTTCTGTGAGAAATTCTGGCTCTAAGTTGTTGGGCAATTGAGTCACCAATTAATTTGGCATCAATTTCAGGTCTTTTAATCTCAAAAATATTTATTTGAATATCTTTTCCTGTAATTTTCTTTAATTCATTTTTAAGCTTATCCACTTCAGAACCACCTTTACCTATAATTATTCCTGGTCTAGCGGTGTGAATAGTTATCTCTAAAAGCTTCATTGTCCTTTCAATAACTACTTTAGAAATACCACCTCTAGGGATTCTCAACTCTATGTAATTTCTTATCTTATGATCTTCTACTATTTTCTCAGAAAAATTCTTTCCACCATACCAGCTAGATTCCCAGCCTTTAATGATACCTAATCTAAGACCCGTAGGATTAATTTTTTGACCCATCTTTTTTATTTTGTTTGTTTAAGCTATCTAAAACAATAGTAACATGATTAGATCTTTTTCTAATTCTATGTGCTCTACCCTGTGGAGCAGGCCTTAGCCTTTTAATCATTTTACCACCATTTACAAAAATTTCTTTAATGAAAATATCAGCATCCTCAATTTTTTGATCTTTGTTTTTTTCTTGCCAATTTGAAATAGCAGAAAGAACAAGCTTCTCCATCCTTTTTGATCCTATTTTAGCATCAAATTTCAAAGTATTTAGAGCTAAATCAACATCCATACCTCTTATGAGATCAGCTATTAATCTCATTTTTCTTGGTGAAGTAGGAACATTATTAAGTTTTGCTAT
>JAYNOQ010000103.1:0-3857 GCA_038113315.1 Flammeovirgaceae bacterium
TCAAACATAATCTATTAAATATTATGAATATAAACCTTTTAATTTAATTTTTGTAGGATGGAAAATATTCAGACAACACTTAAAGAAGAAATAAAAGTAGCCTTTAATGATATATTTAATTATGACTGTTTACTAGAAAATATATCTATTGATGATACTCCAAAAAATTTTGATGGTTTTTATACACTTGTTATTTTTCCACATCTAAAACATCTGAATTGTAAGCCTGAAGAAGCTGGGATTAAAATTGGAGATTTTTTAAAAAATAATTCATCGTTAATATCAAATTACAATGTTGTCAAGGGATTTTTGAATTTAGATATATCAGACTCTTACTTTGTATCATTAATCAAAAAACTTGTAAAACCTAATAAAATAAATGAGAAGGGTAGAGAGGTTATGGTTGAGTTTGCATCTCCTAATACGAATAAACCATTACACCTTGGTCATTTAAGAAATATATTTTTGGGTGATTCAGTATCTAGGATATATAATGCATATGGATATAAAACCCATAAAGTCCAAATAATTAACGATAGAGGAATTCATATTTGTAAGTCTATGGTAGCATGGAAGCTATACGCAGATAACAAAACACCTGATTCTGAGGGTATTAAAGGAGATAAATTTGTTGGGGACTACTATGTTAAGTTTGAGACTGAAAATCAAAGACAAGTAAATGATTTAATTGAGAAAGGATATTCTAGTGAAGATGCGTCTAAAAATACTGCATTGATGAAACAAGCTATAAATCTTCTGAAACTGTGGGAAGATCAAGATCCTGATACGATAGATTTATGGAAAAAAATGAATAGTTGGGTTTATGATGGATTTGATTCAACACATGAATCTATTAACATAAATTTTGATAAAAATTATTATGAGTCTGACACATATCTCCTTGGTAAAAAAAATGTCTTAGATGGTCTAAAAAAAGGTATTTTTTATCAGAATGATGACAATTCAATTTGGGTTGATCTAGTAGATGAGGGTTTAGATAATAAAATATTAATTAGAAATGATGGAACTTCTGTTTACATGACTCAAGATATAGGAACTGCAATAAAAAGATTTGAAGATTTTCCAAAGATAGAAAAGCAAATATATACCGTTGGAAATGAACAAGACTATCATTTTAAGGTGCTTTTCAAGATATTAAAGAAATTAGATTATAAGTGGGCCGATGAATGTTATCATTTGTCATATGGTATGGTTGATCTTCCTGATGGTAAAATGAAATCAAGAGAAGGAAAGGTTGTTGACGCTGATGACTTGGTTAGTCACATGATTGATACTGCAAAGACGAGAACTTTAGAGCTAGGCAAGGTTGATGATTTTGAAATCGATAATTTAGATAAATTATGTAAGATAATTGCTTTGGGAGCTTTAAAGTATTTTTTATTGAAAGTTGACCCAAAAAAGAAAATGTTATTTAACCCTGAAGAATCCATAGATTTCAATGGTAATACTGGTCCATTTATACAATACACTTATGCTAGAATTAGATCTATTGTTAGAAGAGCAGATAAACTAGAAATTGATTATAAAAATTTTGATACAGATAAATTAGTAAACTTATCTGTTCACCATAAAAAAATTATAAATCAATTGAATTCTTTTTCAGATGTAATTGAATTATCTGCTAAAACATATTCACCTTCTATTATTTGTCAGTATGTATTCGATCTTTCTAAACTATTTAATAGTTTCTATCAAGTCGAAAAAATTATTGATGGAAAAAATAATGTAACAACTTCCTTCAAAATTGCGTTATCTGACATGACATCATTAACCATTTCTAGGTCATTAAAACTGCTTGGTATTGATGTTCCTGAAAAAATGTGATGAAAATAGTTTTAATTGTCTTTATATCAACTCTGTTATCTATCAGTGGAATATATATGCTGAGAGAGAAAGTTTTCAAGGTTAACGATGTAGCTCCAAAAAATAATATTACTTCGAATAGTAAATTTTATACTTTAACAGCCAAAGATATAGATGGTAATGTAGTGGACTTTTCTAATTATAAAGGGAAAAAACTACTTATAGTCAATGTGGCATCAAAGTGCGGATATACTTCTCAATACAAAGACTTACAAGAGCTTTATAATAAGTATAATGATAAAATTACCATATTAGCATTCCCTTCTAACAATTTTGGTTTTCAGGAACCAGGGTCTAATGATCAGATTGAAGAGTTTTGTGAAACAAATTATGGGATAAAATTTAAATTATTTGAAAAGTCTGATGTTAGAGGAAAAAATTCAAATAATGTTTATAAGTGGCTTTCTTCTATTGAAGAAAATGGTTGGAATGATAAGTCACCAAGATGGAATTTTTTTAAGTATTTAGTTGATGAAAATGGATCATTGAAGGCAGTATACTCTTCAAATGTTAATCCACTAGATAAGGAAATAATAGATTTTGTATTAAATTAAAATCTATATTCTCTTCTTTTCTCTTTCTTGATAATTATATTTCTTAAAGTAATGCCGGTTAAACTACCTAACCCAGATATTATTCCTCCTAGTATTGTAGATAATATAATTAAGATATTCACTGAACTTATTTCTAATACATCAATAATTTTACTCGATAAGATAGACTGAGTCTCTAAATCAAAATTTAGCATTAAAAATAACCATGCTACTCCAGTACCAATAAATGAACTTAAAAAATGAGATATTAAATTGTCTTCAAAAATGATACCTAATATAAAAGGTATAAAAATGATTGTCCACCATGGCATAAAATCTAAAATATAATATGCTGAAATACCTATCAGTAAAATCCTAAATATGAAATTCATTTGTTAAATTTTTTATTGAAAATTACAAATTCATCATTATCCTCAGATTTATTATTAAATAATAACTTAGAATATTTTCCTTCTCCCCATTCCTTAATTCCATTAAAGTAGTTAAAACTTCCTGGATTACCAGATTGACCACCGGGATATACTCCCCATGCTTCTGTTTTTTGATTTTTATTTAATTTTACTATCATACGCCATGATGGTCCATGTCTACCGCTTGCAGCATTTATAATATTTCTATCTCCACCAACATTGATATTTTCAAGACTAAAACTTCTAATTCCAAGTAAATGATTAACTCTAGTATTTTTAAAATTTTTCCATAATATTCTAGTAGTCTCATTTTCAATTTTCCAACTTTCTAATGAGTCAACAGTAGATTTAAATGTCATGTTAATAATTTCCTCAATACTTTCATTTTTTTCAGTTTTTAAAATATCATAATAATCAAAACTATCTCTATCACTGATCAATTTATAAGTTGTAAATGAACTTGGTTTCCTATATGAATATTTCATAGTATCAAATTCATCCCATATTGTTTTTCTGATTTTATCCCACCAAATAACGAATGAAGAGGTATTTGAGTCATCAGGGTTTGCAAAATAATCCCATCTTTTGATTGAGTTATAAATTTCTTTTTCCTTTTTACTTAAATTTATTGTATCTAATTTTTCAAGAAGTAATGGTAATGCCTCATATGCTTTATAGCTAAAATTATCATTTTGAACTTTTTTTACGTCTTCGAGCTCAACTATATCAATAGCCTCTAGTCTCTCATTAAGCCTTCTGCCTCTATACATTTCGTAATTATGACTATAATAGTAATATGGATATGTTTTATCTGAGGGATGTTGATTTGCTGAACTAACATATCCACTTTTTGGATTTTTTACTTTTAGTACGTGCTCATAAGGTATAAATCCTTTCCATTCATGATCAGGATTTGATCCATCTAAGACAAACTTTCCTTGTTCTCCCCATTTAATTGGAAACTTTCCAGCAATTGTTAGACCTATATCACCAAATTTTGTTGCATAAG
>JAYNOQ010000104.1:0-3813 GCA_038113315.1 Flammeovirgaceae bacterium
AACGAACATCAGCTCCTAGATCTTTTAAAGTTTCTATAAGTATTGCTGTTTCGATAGTCATGTGTAATGAACCTGTAAGCCTAAAACCTTTTAAGGGTTTTGATTTAGAATATTTCTTTCTTAACTCCATTAAACCAGGCATTTCTTTTTCAGATATATCAATCTTATCTCTACCTAATTTCGCTAATGCAATGTCTTTAATTTTGTATGGTAGGGACTGAACAATCTTTTTGGATTGATTTTTCATTTTACTTTTTTGTTTTAACTAATTTATTAGATTGGCTTGTTTGTAATCTCATTTTCACTCTTAAAAGTTTAATTGATTTGCTATATCAGTTTTTTCCCAAGCAAGGTTGTTTTTACCAAAATGTCCATAGTTAGTGGTTTCAGTTAAATCTAATTTAAACAAATTAAATTTTCTAATGATTCCTAAAGGTGTCAAATCAACATTTTGATAAATCCACTCTGATAAATCATTTCTAACTCTCCCATCACAATAGACATAAAGTGATACAGGTTCTTGTATTCCAATAGCATAGCTGAGCTGGACAGTGGCATTTTTTGCAGAACTTGATGCAACAATATTTTTAGCTAGATATCTTGCCATATATGCTCCACTTCTATCTACTTTAGTGCAGTCTTTACCGCTAAAGGCTCCTCCACCATGAGGAGCATAGCCACCATAAGTATCAACAATAATTTTTCTTCCTGTAACTCCAGTATCACCGTCTGGTCCACCTGTCACAAAATTTCCGGTTGGATTCACTTGAAAGACAGTATTGTCATCAAACATGTCATCCAATTCTGGTTTGATAATTTTTTCAACTCTTTTTTGCACTTCATCATGATTATCTTTTAAATCTTCACTATGTTGAGTACTACAGATAACATTAGATATTCTTACAGGTTTATTCATATTACTGTATTCAATTGTTACTTGCGCTTTTCCATCTGGCCCTATCCAGTCTTGTCCACCTTTTCTCGCAGTTGAAAGTGCCTTAGTAATTTTATGGCTATAATAAATTGCACTTGGCATTAAAGAATCATTTTCACAACATGCATAACCAAACATCATTCCTTGATCGCCTGCTCCAAAATTATCAGTACCTCTTGCAATATCAATACTTTGATTATGAATTAAGCTTTTAAATGAAAATGTTTTCCAATGAAAGTTTTCTTGTTCATAACCAATGTCTTTAACAGTTTGCCTAACTCGTTCTTCTATTACATCAGTATTATTCATTAAGTTCGTTTTAACTTCTCCAGCAATTATTACCATGTTTGACGAAACCATTGTTTCAATAGCTGCTCTATGACTTTCATTTTGATTAATTAGATAATTGGCAACATTATCTGAAATAAGGTCAGCAACTTTGTCAGGATGTCCTTCTGTAACAGATTCAGATGTAAAAAAATAGTTTTTCATCAGTCTTGTTTTATCCAATCATGTTTTGTGTAATCAACAGTAATTTCATCACCTGAATTTATATTTATTAAAGTTTTAATTTTAATAAAATCTCCATCATAAATCGCTTCACAGTTTGGTTTTTTTGAATGATTGAAAAATCCTCCTAAAGGAGTTCTGATATATCCGTGAGAAAATCTATCATCTTTTACATGAGATATCCCAAGCTCATAATGTTGTGGTATTTCACATGTTGCAAAGAGACCTAATCCATGAATAGGAGACCTTTTAATTGTTAAACTAGATGATAGAGGCTCAAAAGTCTTTAATTTTTTAAAATTTGACACGTGAAATAATATAATTATTTAAACTGATAATAAATGTTTTTTTTATTGTGTAATTAGAATATATTCATCTCGATATGAAGACAAATCTAGGAAATCCTATTTAATGAGTTTAATTAATCAAATAATTTTATTGCAAGAAGTTGATAATAAATTATTTGAGATTGAAAAATTACTTGGCGATTTACCCTCAAAAGTTGAAGAGCTCACTCAAAATGAAGATGGTGTTAAAACATCACTTCAAAATAAAGAAAATGAATTAAAAGAAACATCTGTTTCAATTAGCACTAATGAAACCTTAGTCGAAACGACTTCTGAAAAAATTAATTCTTTAAAAGATAAACTCATTGATGGCTCAATTAGTACCAATAAAGAATATGATGCTATGATGGAAACTATAGATTTCGAGAAAAATCTTTTATCTGAAAAAGAAAATGAACTCATTGCGCTTATGAGCAAAAAAGAAGAGCTATCAAAAGAAATTGAAGAAGATAAATCTTCGCTTGATGGAATTATTTCAGAGCTCAATACTAAAAAAGATGCCTTAAATGCTAAAATGCAAGAGGTGTCAGAAGAACAAAATGCATTAAAGTCTGAAAGAGAGTCGGTTGCTCAAAATATTGATTCTGATACAATGTCAAAATATGCTGAGATTTATGAAGCTCGAAAAGGCTTAGTTGTAGCAGAAATTTTAGATAGTAGCTGTGAGGGGTGTGGCGCAATGGTTCCTCCACAAAGTATTAACGAAGCATTGTCTCAAAATATCGTTTTTTGTGGTAATTGCAGTAGATTTCTTTTCAAATCAGAAAATTAATTTTTTTCTTGCTTAAATTTCTTCTCTCCAAGCTTTTAGATCCACTTCTAATAATTTTTCAAGTTTTTTAACATCATCAATAAAGAAATGTAGAGCTTTATTATACTCTTTATTATCAATCTTTAAAGTAGATTTTCTGAAGATTATACTTTTAATTCTATTAATCCATTTTTCACCTAAAAATTGTCTATACTTAAATACTTGCTGTTTACGAACAAAGCTATAAATTATTTTAAATATATAATTTCTAGGCTCAACTGATTCGTTATGTTTTTTGCTAAAATCAATTTCTCTAGTTTCAGATATATCAAGAAATTTAAACAGATCTTTTCTGGCGCTAATCTTATTTTTAATAAAGTCATCAAAGAAAAATATTTTAATATTATCCCTTGGAAAATATTTAAAAAATCTCTTTATCTGATTATAATAAAGTCCTACTTCAACAAAGGTTTGAGATTCACCGCCCCATCTTTTGTCATTAATCAAAAAATCTTCTTCTAAATCTTTAATAAAAGATTTTCTATAAAGTGAAAAGCCATTTTTTGATCTATAGTCCATTTTCCATTGCGAAAAAGCTCTAAGAACAGGATTTCTAATACATATAATAATTTTTGCGTCATTGTTATAATTAAAAATCTCTTTAGCTGCAGTTTTACTAAATAAATACCCTGTGCTGGCTTCACCAATATATTTTTGATTATCAGAATCTCTAAATAATTGAATATAATCTTCATCTTTTAAATATGATAAAAATGCAATATGATTTTCTCTAAGATGTTTTTTATTGAGATATTTTTTAAAATCTATCTTATGTCTAAATCTCTGTGATTTAATAAATTCATCCTCAATAAAATCTTTGGCAAAATAATGAGGCTCTTTGATTGGAGACATAAAAACTTCAGGATGATTTTTTAAATAATTATATATAGAAGTTGTCCCTGATTTTGGCGCTCCAACAATAAATAGGTTTGGTTTTTTCATTACTTTTTTAAACCTACAAAAAACAATCAATATAGTCATTAGAAAGATGTCATAGACATCTCATAGATACTGCTATTAGCTTCCAAGATGGGCTAAAGAAATAGTAAAATGTGTGAAATTCAGGCGCTTTTTGTTTAAAATAGAAAATTAATTTTTTTCTTCTAAATTCAATATCTATCCCTTATTATATCAACAAGAGCTGATTGGATGATTGCTCGATTTTTCGAGAGGAAAGTCCGGGCACCGAAGAGCATAGTGCCACCTAACAG
>JAYNOQ010000105.1:0-3744 GCA_038113315.1 Flammeovirgaceae bacterium
TAAGCTTGATAAAAAATATGGATTTAACAAAAAAGATTAAAAATGGATGTTCAAATCTGGACTTATACTATAGTTGGAATTACTTTTTTAATATATATCTCAATAGCTATTTGGTCTAAGGCTAATTCAACTAAAGAGTTTTATATAGCTGGTAAAGGAGTTTCTCCTTTAGCTAATGGCATGGCAACAGCAGCTGATTGGATGTCTGCTGCTTCTTTTATTTCTATGGCTGGAATTATTGCCTTTGCTGGTTATGATGGGTCGGTATATCTGATGGGATGGACTGGTGGTTATGTTTTGTTAGCTTTACTTTTAGCACCTTATCTTAGAAAATTTGGAAAATTTACTGTTCCAGATTTTATAGGAGAAAGGTATTATTCAAATAAAGCAAGATTAGTTGCAGTATTTTGTGCTCTTGCAGTGTCATTTACTTATGTTGCTGGGCAGATGAGAGGAGTTGGTATTGTGTTTTCTAGATTTCTTGAAATTCCTATTGAATCTGGTGTTGTAGTTGGAATGGTAATAGTATTATTTTATGCTGTATTGGGTGGTATGAAAGGCATAACATATACACAAGTTGCTCAATACTGTGTCCTAATTTTTGCCTTTATGGTTCCTGCATTTTTTATTTCTTTTCAGATGACAGGAAATTTTATCCCTCAAATTGGTATGGGATCTCAAATAAATGATGGATCAGGACTTTATCTTCTTGAAAAATTAGACTTACTATCTAAAGACTTAGGATTCAATGAATATACATCAGGATCTAAATCAGTTTTAGATGTGTTTTGCATAACATTGGCGCTAATGGTTGGTACAGCTGGTCTCCCGCATGTTATTGTTAGGTTCTTTACTGTAAAGAGAGTTAGAGATGCGAGAAAATCTGTTGGATTAGCTCTTCTTTTCATTACGATACTATACACAACTGCTCCTGCTGTTTCAGTTTTCTCAAAATTAAATTTAATTGATACCGTAAGTGAAAAAAAATATTCTTCTATGCCTGAATGGTTTAAAAACTGGGAGAATACCGGATTAATTATTTATGATGATAAAAATAATGACGGGATAATAAATTATAATAATTCTATTAATAATGAATTAACAATTGATAATGATATAATGGTATTGGCTAATCCAGAAATTGCAAATTTACCTGCTTGGATTATTGCTTTAGTGGCTGCTGGTGGATTGGCTGCTGCTCTTTCAACTGCAGCAGGTTTATTATTAGTAATTTCGACCTCTGTATCAAACGACTTAATTAAAAAGATATTTTCACCAAATATTTCACAGAAAAGAGAATTATTGATAGCAAGAATTTCGTCTTTCTTTGCTGTTATTGTGGCTGGTTATTTTGGAATAAATCCCCCTGGCTTTGTTGCAGCGGTTGTTGCTCTCGCTTTTGGATTGGCAGCGGCTTCATTTTTTCCTGCTATCATTTTAGGTATTTTTACGAAAAGAATTAATAAGGAGGGAGCTATATCAGGTATGATTGTAGGAATTTCTTTGATGCTCTATTATATGGCTAAATTTAAATTAGGTTGGCTGGGTCCAATACCTCAATCATCTGAATGGTGGTTCGGTATATCCCCAGAGGGATTTGGTTCAATAGCAATGTTATGTAATTTTTTAATATCAATTTTAGTATCATATTTAACATCTCCTCCTCCGCCTAAAGTAATCCAATTAGTAGAAGATATCAGAATACCAGAAAATTAATTTTCATCATAAAATTTTTTTTCTTCTATAGATTTCCATAATAATAGAGATGCGTAAGTATTGTAGGGAGCCCAAGATTTTATTAGCTTATCTAATTTTTCACTAGTCAAATTTTTAATATCATAATTAAGCTTAATGCTATTTAATAAAGCAATATCTTTTTTTGAAAAAACATTTTCTCTAAATAAAATAAAGATCAGAAACATCTCAGCCGTCCAACTTCCTACTCCTTTAATAGTAGATAATTGCTTAATTATTTTATTATCATCTAAACTGCTAAAGTCTATTTTATTTTCAAGGAAGTAATGGTATACATTTTTTATATATTTCACTTTCATTCTAGATATACCTATGCTTTTTAATTTATAATCATCAATCTCCAATATTTCACTGTTTGACTTTTCAGAAATTAAATGATTAAATTTTTTTTTTATAGATATAGCTACTTTAAAATTAATTTGCTGTTCAATGATTAACTCAGCTATAGCTTTTGCGTAATTAGCGAAATACCTGTCTTTAATATCAATTTTATTTCCAAACTCATTAATAAGAAATTCCATTACTTTATCTTCTTTGAGGTGTTTAAATGGTTTGTAATAAATATTGGGATTCATCTATAATGAGTCTATGAGATATTCTGTTTCAAGAGGTAGTTCTTCAACTTTGATGATATGATAGGTATTGTAATATGGGTGTAAAACAAGAAGGTTCATACTTGAGACTTTAATTCCATATTTTTTTTCTAAAATATACTTATAGATATTTTGCTGGAGACAATATTTATTATAGTCAGTTGAACTCATATGACCTAATCCATTTAAACAATTTTCAAAAGGATTATCTTTTTCAATTTCACCGTTAGAGTTAATTAATTTTTTTGATCTTTTCCAATCAAAAAGAAACACATCATTATCTGATTTTTTATATACCATATCTATTGTACCTGCAAGTAATTTTTCTTCATAAAAAACCTTCCATTCTGTTCGAAATGGTTCATAATTAGATTTGATAAATTTCTCATGAAATTGCATAAATTTTTCTAGTTCAGGAGAATTTTCATAGTCTTTCTCATTATAAAAATTTTCAATTTGATTATGAAGGTTAGTTCCCTCATTCCTCGCTTTATCACCAAGTTCAGCCCATCTTTTTAAGATATTCTCTACCTTTTCACCAGTTTTTTTACTCTCATTATTTGCCCAATAATTTTTATCAAATTTTGGGAAAAATTCACTTATTAGCTGAGTAACAGATTTTGCTTTTTTGTCATTATCAATTGTGTAAATATGGTTTTCTTCATCAAAATTTATTCTACTATCTCTTTCGTGTTTATTAATGTCTTTTAACTCTTTCATCTTTACAATATTACTAATCATTTAATCCATTTAGTTATAAAAAAAAGTATATTTAATTTTTAACCAAAAAATTAAGATTTATGGAAGTTAACGAATTATTAATTCCTACTATACTTGGAGGAATTTGTATATTAATAAGTATTTATGGTCTGGCTATTGCTAAAGATAGAAAATATGCTTTAGGTGGACTCTTTTTGTATTCTCTGATTCCTATTAGTCATAGGATGGGAATTTATTTAGAAAACCCCCAAGATTATTTCAGTCTTATTACAGCAGTAATTTTTATAGTTCAAGCAATTATTGCTATACCTGTAGGCGGTTTTCTTAGTCCTAATGTAGATTCAATTCAAAAGACATGGTCACTAAAGGTTCAATTAACAATCTTAGTAATTAATGGTTCTTTTGCTGCGTTAATACTTAGTGACCCTATGGTTCCTACAATTATTGGAGCATATCATGGGATTTTTGCGCTAATGATGATAGTTGCTATTTCAAAAACGTTAGCCGGTAAAATGGATTTGAAATAAGTTTTATAAAAATTTCATTAAATTAAAGGTCTAGTTATTAGACCTTTAATTTTTTACCATGAAATATTTTCCATTATTCATCTTATTTTTTTTAAACTCCACATTAACCATATCGCAGTCAAGATCTATAGAGGCTGAAAGTAGTGTAG
>JAYNOQ010000106.1:0-3647 GCA_038113315.1 Flammeovirgaceae bacterium
TTACTATCAGGTGATATTGCAATACCATGCGATACACTTGTAGTATTTTTAATGGTTTTTAAAATTTTCTTATCATTTAAGTCTAAAATAGCAGTACTCCCCTCACCTTTCAAGGTAATTATTAATTTTTCTCCATTAGGAGTAATTTCTACATTGTAAGGACCTTTACCAGTTTTTATTCTCTCTGTAACCTTCCATGAATCAAGATCGACTTCAATTATTTCATCAGATCCATTTCCAGCTATATATGCATAACTATTGTTAGGATGAGGAATTACCCATGTTGGTTTAACTAAAGAATGCTTCATCATGCCATGAGATGAATGGTCCATTCTTGAGTGGTTCATATGGTTATGATCCATCATATCTAAATTTAGTTTTCTATTAACCTCCATAGAAATACCATCTATTTCAAATAACTCACCAGACATCATTGCAACAGAATACTGAAATAATCCATCAGGAGATAGTCTTGAGCCATGAGGCATTGCTCCAGTTGTTATTTGCTTAATTTCAATCATAAGTTCTGGATCTACTACAGAAACTGTACTTGGCTTCATGTCACCATGAAGATTAAAATTCACACAATATAAAAAACCAGTTGCTGGAGATACCTGCATAGTTGCAGGAAATAATCCAAGTGTTGTTTTTGAAATAGGCTTGTTTGTTTCTGTTGAATATTTAACTAAACTTCCAAAAGGACTTCCATGAGCTAGTGAGAGATACCAATAGTCACCGGATGGATCAACAGTAATACCATGAGGACCCTCAATCTCAGTAGGCATAATACCAACTTCAATTCTTTCTAATTCTTCTAAAGTTTTACCATCAAATTTTAGCAATGATACTTCATCATCAGATTCTGCAGCAACATATAAATAATAGTTTTTGCTACCATTTACTTGAAATGTAATAAATAAAGAAAATAAAAATAACCTAATCATTACTTAATTTAAATACTGATTAACTTTTGAGTTATCCGGTTTTACTGGCATAACTTTTGCAGAACCTATTCCACTATTCCAATCAGAATAAAAAACGTAACCTTTATATAATTGTGCTCCCCATGCCATAGTAGCAAATGGTATAAATCCATCTTTATTTCCAGGTAATATATATCCTATTTCTCTTCCTTGCTTATATAAATCTCCCATTAAATCACCACTAATATCAACAATTCTGATTCCTCCAGAATACATTGCAACATATAAAATATCGTCTTCTATCCAATAATTATGAGAACCGTGACCAGGCAATTCATATCTAGCTACTTCTTTTGGATTATCAAGATCTGTAAAATCAACAAAATGTAAAAATCCTGCAGTTTCATTAGGTGAATTCACATCTATACCTTTTGGAAAAATTTCATCACCTAAAACAGTATAAAATTTTCCAGTTGATTTACTTTTGAAAGGAAATGTAGCATGATGAGCGCCACTAGCATAATCATAGTTTCCAAAAGCAACAGGATTTGATGGAGAACCACCTGCAATACCATTACCTACATCTACAAGATAAACTCCGTCTCTCCAATTAGATGAATATGCAATACCATCCTCAATCCATACATCATGAATTGCCTGGCCTTCTTTACCTAATTCAAACATTCCAACTTCAACTGGATTTTTTGGGTCTTCAATATTTAAAATATAATATTTTCTTCCAGCACTTAATGCATATACATGTTTTTGATATATAAATAGATTATGAACACCTCCCGTTAAGTTTTTAGTATATTCAGCTATAATTTTAACATCATATGGGTTTGATACATCAATTATAATAATTCCATTTTTTCTATTTGAAGCTCCTTCCCTGCTAATTATACAAATTTTACCATCTTCTGACACCTTAACGTCATTTACAGTTCTTGCATCCACCTGTACACTATCTATTTTTAAGATATTTGCTGGATCTGTTACATCCCAGAAGTATGAAGTACCGTCTGCACCCCATGTTCCAGTCACAGCATAATCCCTTCCATCAACACCTTCAAATACCCAAAAGTCTGATGTATGTTTATCATTTACTAAACCTGTACCAACTTTAACAACATCTCTTTTAATATTCCTTTCGTAAACATTTAGCGCTTGAGAATTAGTCACATTACCGACTGAAGCTGTTACTAAATAATTTCCTGCCACATCTGCTACAAACCTTCCATCATTATCAACCAAACCAGATGCAGTATTACTAACATCGAAAGACTTCCCTTTGAATGAATACTCAAACGGAACATCATCAACTAATCTTCCTTTTTTATCATATGCCTTAGCCTCAAACTGAACAACATCACCCGTTCTTAATTGATTTAAATTTGAAGAAAGTTCAATTTTAGAGACTGGATTTTCAATAACATCAATTTCTAAAATTCCTGAAATTCCTTCAAAAGAAGCTTCTAGAATTACTGATCCTTCTTTAACTGCTTTTATATTATTAATTGGATCTATTGATAAACTATTATTTGATGATTTTAATGAAAAATTAACATTATCTCTCTTAAACCCCATTTCATCAATAACTTCATAGGATATAGGAAGGTATGTTCCAGCATAAACTTTATCTGTATTTAAAGTTATTTTTATTTCTTTTACTTTAGGGTATTTGACATTTACCTGATAGGTTTTACTAACTCTTTTTCTGTCTTTACCATAACAAACAGCAACAACTTCATGTAAACCAGGTTTATTAGCTGTTATTTCACCTGTTTGGTTATCAACTTTAATAGAATTAGCAGTGCTAAATACACCTCTTTTATTATAATATATAATTCTATCACAGTCAGATCTATTTTCTTTAGAGTCGATAACGAATGTTGTAGGAACAAATGAATCGCCTATATTTAACTCAAGACCTTCTAAGTCAGAAATTATTGATTTTTCTTGAGCATAATTAAAAAAAGGTATTATCAATAATAGAAGTAAAATTCTCATAGTTTATATTTTTTAATTTATAATATTCCAATCAGCTAGAAGCTTGATATTGGGATCTAATTTAATTTCTTTTGGATTATAATCTGAAGAAATAATATATTTTTTTGTTTTTTGATCCATAAAAATCTCGGTTATAATTGATTTATTATCTTGATTGATAATTTCAATTTCAAGAGGCATTTCAAATAAATAACCATCATTCTGAACTTGATCAATGTTAATTTCAATTTTTTTTAATTTTTTATTGTATGACCATAATACATCAAGTTTTATAATACCTCCTTTATATAACCACTGATCAAAAAATTTATCCAAATCTTTACCTGAAGCATTTTCCATCTCTAACTTAAATTCCTCTGTAGTAGTATTTGAATTAAAATATTTACTGTAATAACTTCTTATCCCATTTCTAAAATTATCTTCACCAATATAATTTCTTAGCATATGTAACACCCAAGCGCCTTTTTGATACTGAAGACTATAAGTTAAAACATCTTTCATATCTTTTAAATTGTTATGTACTATTGAAGCATCTTTATCTGTTTCGTAAAAGTCAAAAACTCTTTTTTTAGCTTCTTTTAAACCCTGTACAAAATCATCTCTTCCATATGCATGTTCTCTAAACATAAGAGTAAAATATGTAGCAAAACCTTCACTCAACCACACATCATCCCAATCATATTCTGTCACACAATTTCCAAACCATTGATGGGC
>JAYNOQ010000107.1:0-3615 GCA_038113315.1 Flammeovirgaceae bacterium
TGGAGAGTCATGACAAAGAAAGATTAATGTATAAGAATTTAACTTATGGTAATTCAGGTGAAAGTTATGATATAAAAAATTTTGATACTGCGCTTGATAGGATGAAGGCTGCTGGAGCACTTTTTCTTACTATTCCTGGCCCTAAGATGATTTGGCAGTTTGGAGAGCTTGGTTTTGAGAATAGTATAAATACTTGTGAGGATGGTTCTGTTAGTGAAAATTGTAAGTTATCTAGAAAAAAATCAGCTTTTGAGCTGGGTATGCAAAATGATGCTAAGAGAATAAAACTATATAATACCTGGTCAAGAATCCTTAATCTTAGAAGATCTGAGACGATATTCAAAACAAATAATTTTACTACTAATTTTTCGTCAGATATAAAGTATATCACTTTGAATGATAATAGTTCAGACAACATCAAAAAAATTATCATAATCGCAAATTTTGGAATTCAGAGTAAAGAGGTTAATGGAATTATATTACCAAATGGAGAATGGTATGATATATATGGCAATAATTCTAGAATTAGTATATCTGAGCAAGATAGATTGAGTCTTAATCCTGGTCAATTTATAATATTAGGTGATAAAAAATCTTCAATTGAAGATGATGAGAATCTTTTACTTACAAGTGAGAAAAAAACAAATAATAAGATCAACATTTATCCTAATCCATACAATCAAAATATTTATTTAGATATTGATCGATCAATAAAATTACCATTAAAAGCTTCTTTGTTTAATTCTAGTGGTTTTTTAGTCTGGGAGAAGAAGGTTTATGATCATTTCTATCATTTGAATGGTAGTTCTCTATCATCTGGAATTTATAATCTTATCCTTTCAAGTAATAATTTTTATTCTTCAGAAAAAATTATAAAAAAATAAAATTTTAGTTATTTATTTTATTTTGAAAAACAAGGCATTATCAGAATAATATTTTGTACAATAAAAACTACTCTAAAAAAAGATTTAAATTTTAATATTTTACATATTATTTACTAATATTGTCTCTTATTACGTAATAAACTGTAATATTTAAAATATTTTAAACTAAACTATATTAAAATGAAATCAAGAAAATTTAAATCTTTTCTATTTCTAGTTGTATTGTTTACTGCAGTTACTTTTAGTTGTGACGATAGCATGCCGGATCCTATCTATGGAACTAAACCAACTGTATCATTCACTGCAACTCAATCGGCCAGTGATGTTTTCACATGGTCATTTACTAATAACACTTCAGGAGCAGTTTCTTATAACTGGGATTTTGGTGATGGTAATGGATCGTCAGATGCGAATCCTTCCCATACTTATTCTGGCGCAGGAAGCTTTACTGTTACCTTAACTGCAACTGCAGCTGGTACTAGTAATTCTATGGGATGGAGACAGTCTTCTTCTCAAGCTGTTCAAATTGATTTACCTACTTACGAAAAAGCTATGGTAACATTTAGTGTTGATGTATCTAATGAAGGCGTAACCTCTACGGATAAAGTTCAATTGACAGGTAATTTCACCGAATGGTGTGATGGCTGTGTTGATATGACTGATGCTGATGGAGACGGTGTATACACTGTTGATGTAGAACTAGAAACTAATAAAGATTATGAGTATAAGTTCCAAATTAATGGATGGACTAAAGCAGAAGGTTTTGCTCCTGGAGGTTCATGTACTGTAACAGATCCTTCTGGTCAGTTTACTAATAGAGCCTTCTCTCTTGGGAATTTATCGGCTACTGCTGATGCAGGTGTTTACTGTTGGAATACATGTGAAGAAACATGTGCACAATGTGTTGAAGAAGATGGTTTCTCAACTACTGTTGGATCTATTAATTTAACTGCCTCTTCTGATAAAAATTGGAAAGACGGCGGAGATCTATGGGAACAATTTGGAAATATACAATCAGCTCAAGTAGAAAACCCTGCACTTGGTGAAGGTAATATGTCTTGTATGGTTAATAAATTATGGGATGAAGACCAGGCTTGTGAACCTTGGGCAGGTTATGGTTTTAGAATTGGAGAAAATTGTGCTGATCCAGGACCAGTTTGTCCAGATAACATCCTAGACTTTGCAACTTCAACTAAGAAGAAGTTCAAGATGAAAGCATATGGTCCAGTTGGTTCTGTAATTATACTTAAACTTGAATTTAATCCATATCCTAACACTAGTCCTGCTGTTGAAAGAAAATTAATTCTTTCAAAAGATAATGAGTGGGAAGATTTAGTATTTGATTTCTCTAGTGAAACTTCAGGAACTTATGCTAACATGTTAGTTTACACTTATAACAAAGATGTAGATGGAAGTGCATGTGGTGGTCAGGTTATTTATGTAGATGATTTAGTTCAATCTGAATAATTTTACATAATCTACTAAAAAGAAAAGTGAGAAGAAATTCTCACTTTTTTTTTGCTTAATAACTTAAGAGTAAAATCTTTTTAGAACATCAGTGAATCTTCTGATGTCTTCTATTTTACCAGTGCTAATTCTACACCAGTCATAGTATGGAGGGAATGGTCTTCCAACAAGAATTCCTTTATCTTTAAAATGTCCACTGAACTTCTCGATATGAATTCCTGTTTTAAAGAATGCAAAATTTGTGTATGACTTAACATATTCTAAACCTAATTCATCAAAGGCACTATACAGTAATTCAAGAGCTTCTTTATTTTTACTTAGACTATAATTAAAAAAGCTCTTTTCATCGTAGGCGGTCATTGCGGCATGAGTAGCTAAAATATTAGTTCCAGCCATTGTACATTTTTTAAGCTCATCTATTCTCTCAGGGCTTGCAATTAAATAACCAATTCTAACTCCAGCTAATCCATATATTTTAGAAAATGTTCTCGACACAATAACATTATGACCTGCTTTAACAAGTTTAGTCATTGTAGGGTATCCATCGTTAATTGAGTAGTCATAGTAAGCCTCATCTACAAATACACATGTTTTTTTTGCTGTTGCTGTACAGAAATCTTCTAGATCTTTTGCTTGAAGCATTGTACCTGTAGGGTTATTTGGATTACAAATAAATACCATACTAGTATTTTTTGAGGTTCTCCTAGATATTTCGTTTAGATCATAACGTAAATTTTCATCAAGAGGTACCCAATTAATTTTACAATCAAATTCTTCTGCGTAAGTCATGAGTGCAAGGTATGTGGGTTTGCATGCAATTATCTCTTTTTTCTCTATACCAAATAATCTACCAGTAGCTCTAAGTCCCTCATTAGACCCTCCAGTTACTAAGACCATGCTAGGGTCTACACCTTCTCTCTGAGCAATTTTTTTCTCTAGTTCTGCAACTCTTCCGTAAGGATACCTACACGCTTCATCAAAAGCATCAATTATTGCTTCTCTAACTTTAGGAGAGGGTCCGTATGGATTCTCGTTGGAGCTCAATTTGATTACTCCATCATTTTGAAGTGAGCTGTTTGGTTTTAGGTCTAAATCTTTACTTATACCAGTCAGTGGCAGAGTTACTCCTGAGACACCTAGAAGTTTTAATAAATTTCTTCTTGTAATTTGATTGTTCATATCGATAAAATTTTTACTTTTAAAATAACTATTAACTGAATAATCTAAATATAGTAAATAAAATGGAAACTAAAATGAAGAAATA
>JAYNOQ010000108.1:0-3600 GCA_038113315.1 Flammeovirgaceae bacterium
ATATCAGACTTGTGAGAAATTACAAAAATGTTTGCATCTTTAATCACATAACGAATAATTTTAAGAAACTCATCTGTTCCAAATCCATCAAGCGATGAATCAAATACTTCATCCATAATCAACAGATTTGTATTTGTTGAGTTTTTGACTCTCGCAACTTCTCTCCATGTGAAAAGAAGTGCGAGGTCGATTCTCATTTTTTCACCTTCACTAAAAGAAGAATATGAAAAATTATCATGAATTGGTGATTCAATTGTTTCATTAAATTCTTCATCAAGTTTAAAGTTGATGTAGAAATCCATCATCTGAAGATAACGATTAACTTGCTGATTAATGAATGGAAGATACTTTCTAATGATCTTTGTTTTTACACCATCATCCTTAAGTAAGGAATAGGCAAAATCGTGATAAACGATTTCTTGTCTTCTGTCTGATAAATCTTCAATTGTCTTTGAAAGAGTTTCCCTAAACTGTTCTAATTTCTCATGTTCAGAATTTCTGTTCTGTAAGTTACTGGTAATAGTTTGAATTTCATGTTCAAGATCTCGTATCTGTCTCTGGTTGAGAGTAATCCGAGTATTGTTTTGAGAAATGCCATGCGTTAGTTTTGTAATCTCCTTAGATAGGGAATTAAATTGACGCTCTCTTTCTTGTTCAGACTCGATAGTTTGTTCAAGTTCATCATAACCAGACTTGAGTTCTTTTGCTCTATTTTGAACGTCCTCAATTTTATTTAACCGGAACGATTCTTCTATACTTTGAGTACAAGTGGGGCATACCGTATTTTCAGTAAAAAACTTATGTTCTTTGGTAATTGTACTTACCTTTTGAGAAATTTTTCCCTTCAGATTATTAAGTTTTGACAATTTTTGGCGAGCACCACTATACTCCTCCAACTTAATGTCTATTTCTGATTTTTGTATTTCTAATTTATCATTTTCGTTTAGATATTTTTCTACTTCTTCGTCAAGAGAATTAATTTTTTGACTATTACTTTCAATATTTTCTTTACCACGATTCTCCAACTCTTCAATAAAGTTGCGTTGCATTTTTTCTTTCTCTTTCACATTTTCCTTCTTAAGTTCAAGAGATTTAATTTGCTCTTTATAAATTCTCATCTTCTCTTTAAGAAGATTATTCATCACAGAAAAAATACGAATATCCAATAAATCCTCAATAACATCTCTCCTGTTAGCAGTAGTTAACTGCATAAAGGGAACAAAAGTGCTGCTACCCAAAATTACAATTTGAGTAAAGGATTTATAATTTACTTTCAGAATACTTTCTTCTAATATTTTTTGATTGGATCTATCATCTGCTTCTTTATGTAGAAGTGCTCCGTCAACTTCAATATCAAATATATTTGGTTTAATACCTCTCCTAATCAAATATTCTTTACCATTCAATTGAAATTCAATCTCAACTAAACAATCTCTCTCATTAGTAGAGTTAACCAATTGTGGTTTATTAATTTTACGAAACGGTTTATTAAAAAGAACAAAAGTCAGAGCATCAAGGAGTGTAGATTTTCCCGAACCATTTGTTCCTATAATCAAATTTGTATTGCTTTTTTCAAAATTAATTTTAGTCCACTGATTTCCTGTTGAAAGAAAGTTTTTCCACTTAATCGTCTTGAAGATTATCATTACTAGGGGGGATTACGATATCGTTGGGTGTAATTATAGAATACTTATAATTATACATCTTACACGTCTTTATTGCAAGTTCATCATCTACTTCTACAACTTCAAGTTCATCTGCATATTCTTCACAACTAACCATAATTGAATATCTTTCCGCATCATCTTCCTCTTCAAAAAGAAAAAGAACTTTATCGCCATGATTATCTTGAACAGCGTATGCCCCTTCGTCTCTGTTGTTTTTTATGGTTAGTAGATACATTATTCAACTTCACAAGATTGGCGATAAAGATCTTGAATTATTTTCTTGATTATTCCTTTATCAAGTTCTAAATCAGACTCTTCAATATATCTATTCAAAATAGAAATAGTGTTTTCCTCCTCATCAACTTCAAAATCTTCACTTTCAGTCATCTGAAAGTTTTCAATGATTTTCATATCCTGAACACCAACAGAATAAAGTTTATCAATAAACTTTTCAAAGTCTTTAGGATTTGTTTTCTTACGAACAATTACTTTGACAATCTTACCTTCATATTCTTGAAAATTAAATAGTTGATTAGGAGTATCCTCATAATAGATGTTATAAAACATCCTGTAAGGATTATTAATATGAGTATGCTCTAAAGTTTCCGTATCAAAAATTGTAAACCCACGAGGATCGTTTACATCGTTCCAGAACATCTCATACGGATTACCTAGGTAGAAGATTCGTCCGTTGTCGCTCCGTGTATGGTAGTGTCCTGAAAACACTTTGTCGAACTTCTCAAATACGTCGCACGCCATACCTTCTTCCATGACGTGTCCGCGATGCGCTCTAAATCCGTTGAGCTCAAGGTGCCCCATCGCACATACGCTATCAGAAACTTTGATAGAGTTGAGAGTATCTTGATAGTTTTCCGCATTGATCCAAGGAATAAACAGAACTTTTAAGTTATCTATATAAACTTCCTTAATTTCACTATACGTTTTAATATTACTATAAGTTTGAAGAAGAAGTTCTGGGGAGTTTACTTCATTAGTATTTTTATAATAACAATCATGATTTCCCACAATCATATGCACATCATATGATTTAAGAGGATCAAACACAACTCTTTTTGCCCATTCCAAACTTTGATAGTCAATTGATTTGCGACTATCAAAGGCATCACCCATATGAATTACAGTTGTAATATTATTTTCTTCCAGTGTAGGAAAGAAAATATCTTTGTAAAACTTTTCAAAATAATCATGAAGATATTTTGAACCTTTGCGAGCACCGTAGTGTGTATCGGTAATGATGGCAACCTTCATCGATTCTTCTGAGTGATAGCATCTTTGATACTATTATAGTCCGAACTACTACCAGAAAGCAAGCTATCATCAACCATCATAACTTCATCGTAACCAGACTTTGAAATAATTTTTGATTTAATTTCAAGTTGTTTCTTCTCTTTCTGAATACGCCTCAGGAAAGCATAGTGAATAATCTGAGTAAAATATGCGAAAGGATTTTTTGACTTCTCTGGATTAAAATTATGAATGTATTGAACGCAGTTTTCAATACCATCAGAGATCATATCCTCTCTGAACATGTAGTTAACAAAGTTTGGTTTGTATGATAGGTGTGTAGCAATCTTCAGAAAACATTCACCAAGATAGTTTGTGATTGGTGGTTTCCCTGGCCAACGCTTTGCTCTATCTTCTTTAGTAGGTTCTCTACCATAGTTCTCGATGAAATGCTTTTCTACCTTAGATCTATAGACAATTAGCGCATCTAACAACTCTTTGTTGTTTACATATTGTTCTGTCTTTTTTCTAGGCATAGCATTGATTTAAAAATATAATGTATTCATATTATAACACATTTTTGGGACTTGACAACTTCTCTTATTATCAGTAGAATACCTTTGTTAGGTTTGAGAGAGATACTTTAGCTTTCTTTATTATCTTTAAGTTTATAGAGATTTTCTAGCAT
>JAYNOQ010000109.1:0-3563 GCA_038113315.1 Flammeovirgaceae bacterium
GAGACATTTAAAAATAAAAAGTTAACTAAAAACAATGATTTAAGTTTTAAATCTAGTAATAGTTTTCCCTCATACTCTAGAATACTAATAAGTCCCATTGAGGATAACCTATTTGATATAATTATTGATACATATGTTGGTCCAGGACTTGGTGGTATAACAAAGACAAAATTTTTGTTGTATGAGTCTAATTGTAGTGAATGTAATAACAAATCGGAAGTAATTATAAAAATATCCTCAACTGTATTATTAAGAAGATAGAATATGGGCTACAAAAGATTAAGAATTTTTGACTTTGATGATACTTTAGTAAAAACTGAATCTTTCGTATATGTTGAAAATAATAATAAAATAAATAAATTATCACCAGGGGAATTTGCATTATATGAAGAAAAACCTGGGGATAAGTTTGATTTTAAAGAATTTGAAGATGTTAAAAATCCAAAAGAAATTAGACAAATGACTTTTCTTCTAAAAAAAATTTTAAGTAAAGGTAGGGGAGGTGTTTATATTCTAACTGCAAGAGGTTCATACAAACCCATTAGGAGATATCTTAAGGAGATAAATATAGATATATCTAGAGTCTATGTAGAGGCCTTAGCCTCAAATAATCCACAAGACAAAGCAAATTGGATAAAAAATAAAATTTTAAATGATGGGTATAATGACATATATTATGTTGATGATTCAAAAAAAAATATTGACGCTGCAAGAATTGTATTGAATAAACTAAAAGTAAATTTTAAGCTTCAGCATGTTAAATATTAATTTTTTTATTAATTTAAAATAATAACATTAAATTAAAAACGATGCCTTATAAAATAAAATGCACATATAATAAAAGTAGTAGTCCTAATTACAAAACAATATTTCAATGGGAAGACTATTCAATTGAAATAGATTATAATTATGATAGTGACTCTGATACTGTTAAGGTTAATGGTGAGAGCTGGGATGAGGGTGCTAATGAAACACTAGATAATATTATTGAAGGACTTGCAGTCTGTATGACTGGGTTAGAATGGGAAGATCTTGAGGTTGGTGAAGAATTTGATTTTGACCCTGATTATCATCTGTAAAAACAAAAAACTCTTTTTAATAATATCCAACCATAAGATAAAGTTAAATGAAAGTAATTTATATTGATCTTGATGGTGTAGTTGCTGATTTTGATAAAGGAAAAAAAGAACATCCTCTTGGGAATGTTACCCCTTACAAGGGAAGACCTGATAAATTACCTGGTGTTTATGAAAATTTAGATCCAATTAATGGTTCAATAGAATCTGTAAATAAACTATTGAATCATTCAGGATTTGATGTTTATTTTCTTTCAACTGCTCCATGGGATAATCCTGATGCATGGACTCACAAAAGACTTTGGATTGCAAAACATTTTGATGAAAAATTAATTCGTAAAAGATTAATTCTCTGTCATCACAAACATCTCATGATAGGTGATTATTTAATTGATGATCGAAGATTTAATGGAGCATCGGAATTTAAAGGTGAATGGATCCATTTTGGGTGTGAAGATTTTCCAAATTGGGAAAGTGTTTTAAAATATTTAAATATTGAGTAAGGATAGGTACTTAACAAAATCAAGATTTAAAGAAGGGTTAGAATGTCCAACAAAACTCTATTATTCTAAAAATTCCGAATATCAAAATAATCAACTTGATGATCCTTTTTTGGAATCCTTAGCCGAAGGGGGTTATCAAGTTGGTGAATTAGCAAAATTTCTAGTTTCAGATCAACCCTATATTGATGATATAACTATAGAGAGTTTAAACTATGAAGAGTCTATAAAAAAAACTAATGAAAAATTAGAAAATAAATTTGTCTCAATAAGTGAAGCTGCCTTTCTCTATAAAAACTTAATCATAAGAGTAGATTTACTTCAAAAAAAGGATAATGAGATTAATATATATGAAGTAAAATCGAAATCATGGGGATACGAAGGTGTAGATGATCAAGAGTTTAAAGTATTTATAAAAGAGTATAAAAAAGGAGAAAATAAGGGTAAAAGGGTAATAGATCCAAATTGGAAATTTTACCTTTATGATATAGCATTTCAAAGGTATATTGTTAAAAACCTTTTCCCAGAAAAGAAAATAAAAACTCATCTTGTTTTAGCTGATAAACTTTCAAAAACATCAATAGAAGGTTTAAATCAGTATTTTAAGATTGAAAATAAAAATGGTAGAAAATCAGTAAACGTAAAGAAGAGCTTAAATATCAATGAACTAGGAACAATTCCTCTTAAAGTTATAAATGTAGATCAAGTATGTGATTTTATTGAAAATACTGAAATAGAAGAAAATAGTTTTGTAGATCATATAGAACATCTTTCAAAACTTTACAAACTAAAAATTAGAGAGTGGAGAAAAGTAGACCACAATTGTTTCAAATGTCAATATCGAAATGATTCTTTTTCTGGATTAAAAAGTGGTTTTCATGAGTGTTTTAAAAATTCTGGTTTTAACCTAAATAAAGATTCTAATCTAGTAGAAAGAATATGGAGAGGTGCAAAAAAAGAAACTGACCAAGGGAATTTTTTAATTGATCAAGTAAATGAAGAAAAATATTTAAAAAATGATGTAGAGGATGAAAACGGAATGTCAACCTCTTTTAGACAATACATTCAGATAAAAAAAGATAAGGAAAAAGATGGTTCACCTTACTATCATGAACATCTAAATGATGTTATTGAAGGATTAGAGAAACCATACCATTTTATTGATTTTGAAACAAGTGGAGTAGCAATCCCATTTCACAAAAACCGATCCCCATATGAATCAGTAGCATTTCAATATTCTTATCATATTTTTGATGATAATAAAATTGAACATAAAGGAGAATATATAAATACTAATCCTGAGTTTCCTAATTATAGTTTTATCAGATCATTAAAAAATGAATTTTCTCCAAACTTAAAAGGGACTATTTTTAGATACCATAATCATGAAAATACAATCTTAAATAAGATCTACTATCAACTGATTAATGAATCTTCTGTTGAGGTTCCTGATAGAAATGAACTTATTGATTTTATTAAAGAAATTTCACAACCAACTCAAAGTAATAAAGGAGAATGGAAACCATCAAATAATAATATGGTTGATTTATATAAATTAATTGTATCACTTTACTATTCTCCATTTTCTAAAGGATCTAACAGTATAAAATACATATTACCATCAGTAATTAACGATTCATCATTTTTAAAATCAAAATACTCTAAACCTATTTATGGAACTGATCAGATTCCTTCTAAAAACTTTGTAAATCATTCATGGTTAAATGAAAAGGAATTGGATCCTTATAAAAGTTTTCCTCCAATTTTCTCAAACATTAATGATGATTATGTGGGTTTTGTAAATGGACAAAATTTATCTTTTAATACAATAAATGACGGAGGAGCTGCAATGACGGCTTATGCATATCTTCAATTTGGTGATTTGGAATCAAATTTAAGGGATAGCATAAAGAAATCACTGTTAAAATATTGTGAGTTAGATACTATGGCGATGGTTATGATATTTGAACATTTTTTAGAAAAACTA
>JAYNOQ010000110.1:0-3523 GCA_038113315.1 Flammeovirgaceae bacterium
AAGTTAGGACGACCTAAATTTTCTCGATTTCCTTTTCTTTGCTTTAAATTTTTTATCTGTCTTTTTTATTTTTTTTCTACTTTCTTTTCTGTCCTCTTCTCTAGGTTTAGAGAGTTCAGCACCACAATTAAAATTATTCCATTTAAACTTTCCTAAACTACTTAAAATTTCTTTTTCATGCTCTGAAGGTACCTCAAAGAATGAGAAACCTTTCATGATATCAATTTTTCCTATTGAAATATCTTTATTTCTTGTGTAGTCATTAATTATTCCTATGAGGTTTTGCGGTTTTAAATTATGTTTTTTCCCTAGATTTATAAAAAATCTAGAGTATCCTTTCTCAGCTCTCTCCTTATTATTTTTATTTCTATTATTTTCAGGGCTAAGATCTTTGGTGTTATTATAAAAAGATAGAAATCTGCTAAATTCTAGAGAAACAATTTGTTTTAGAAGATCTTCCCTGTTAAGGTGTGAAACTTTTTCCATAATTGAAGGGATAAACTTCTCTATGTCAGAATTAACTTCAGAATCAACTATTTTCTCAATTAAACTCATGAGTTGAATCTCACATATGTCTTTCCCTTTCGGGATCTCTTTATTGATAATTTCTCTATTAATTGTTTTTTCTAGAGAGCTTATTTTTCTTTTGTCTCTAGTAGATCCTATAATAATTGAAATTCCTTTTTTTCCTGCTCTTCCAGTTCTACCTGATCTATGGATATATGTTTGATTGTCATCAGGTAGATTGTAATTAATTACATGTGACAAATCATTTACGTCAAGACCTCTTGCTGCAACATCTGTTGCTATTAATAACTGTATTTGATTATTTCTAAATCTTCCCATGACATGATCTCTTTGAGACTGTGAAAGGTCACCATTTAATGTATCAGCGTTATAGCCATCTTGTAAGAGTTTGCTAGATATATCTTTACTTTCTCTTCTTGTCCTACAAAACACTATCCCATAAATATTTGGATTTATATCACAAATTCTTCTTAGAGCTTGGTACTTATCTCTTACATTAGATACTAGATAGTAGTTATGTTCTATATCTTTAGCTCCTACATTCTTTGAATCAACCTCAATCTTTTTTGGTTTCTTCATATAGTTTTTAGAAATCTTTAAGACCTCTTTTGGCATAGTAGCTGAAAATAAAAGTATTTGTTTAGTCTCACTAGTATCCTCAAGTATTAGATCAATATCTTCCTTAAAACCCATATTTAACATCTCGTCAGCCTCATCAAGTACAAGAATTTTTATATCTTTCAACTCTAATTTCTTTTTGTTTAGTAGATCTAGAACTCTTCCTGGTGTACCAACAACTATTTGACTACCCAATTTAAGTTCTCTTATCTGCTTTCTTATATCTGCACCCCCGTAAATAGAGGTAACTTGTAAACCTTTCACATATTTCGAAAAAGATTTAAGATCTTTTGTTATCTGTAGACATAATTCCCTTGTTGGACATAGTATTAGGGACTGTGTATTTTTATTTTTAATATTTATTTTGTGAATAATTGGTAAACCAAAAGCGGCTGTTTTACCTGTGCCTGTTTGTGCAAGAGATATTAAATCTTCATCTGATTTTAAGAGATGGGGTATAGCCTTTAACTGTATTGGTGTAGGCTTTAAAAAGTTTAAGTCAATTAAAGATTTTTGGATTACTTCACTTAGACCAAGTTCTGAAAAGTTCATTTTCTTATTTTCTGCAAACCTAGACTTTTAATTTACATTAGCGATGAATAATTAGAAAAATAAAGAAAAAAAAGCGGGGTGACGGGATTCACAAATTAACTCTTATTATTACAAATCCAATGTTCTTTTAAGTTATTATAGTTGTATATTACATGAATCATTCATCTAACTAAACTAGAATAGTATCGAACATCCAAAATTTTCCAAAGCGAAAGGGGATAAGTTTTTAAAATCCCTAAGAAAAAAAGTAAATACATATTTTAAGAAAAATAATATTAGTAAAAACGCTAATAATAGTATGGTTATTAAGACTATTATAATGCTTACAATATTTTTATCTCCATTTGTAATCTTAAACTCAGGAATCATTAATAGTTCCTGGATTCTTTTTATATTATATATAATAAGTGGTATTGGAATGGCTGGTGTTGGGATGGCTGTTGGACATGATGCAATTCATGGATCTTACTCAAAGAATAAAAAAACTAATAAGCTTGTTTCTAATTCTTTCAATCTAATTGGGGCTAGTGCTAAAGTTTGGGAAATTCAACATAACGTACTTCATCATACTTACCCTAATATTGATCATGCTGATGATGATATTAATACTCCTTTTTTTCTTCGATTTTCACCTAATGCTAAAAAGTATTGGATACATAAATTTCAACATATTTATATTTGGTTTTTTTACGCAATTTCTACTTTGGCATGGATAACAGGAAAAGATTTTATTAGAATTAATAGATACCATAATATGGGTTTTCTAGTTAAAAAAAATCAATTTAGAAATGCGGTTTTTAACATTATAGCATGGAAAATTTTATACTATTCTTTCGCTCTTATTTTGCCTTTAATTGTTATAGAATTACCATGGTGGCATATAGTGTTAGCCTTCTTGTCAATGCATTTATTTACAGGCCTTTTTATTAGTCTAGTTTTTCAAGTTGCTCATATTACTCCAAGTGCAGATTTTCCATTGCCTGATGAAAATGGTCTGATAGCTAGTGATTGGTCAACTCATCAATTTGCTACCACAGCTAATTTTTCTCCTAAATCTAAATATTTTTCTTGGTTTATAGGCGGTTTAAATTATCAAATAGAACATCATCTATTACCTATGGTCTGCCATGTTCATTATAAAGAATTATCTAAAATTGTTATTGAAACAGCTAAAGAACACGGTATGCCATACAATTCAAATAGAACATTTTTTGAGGCGATAAAAGTTCACGCTCAAATGATATATAAATTGGGTAATATGGAGCAAAAATTAGTGTAGCTTAAAGTTCAGTATTTCAAGATAGTCACACGGGAATGAAATTGCATTTATAAAAAAGTTTATGAGCCTGAAAAAGTATAAAAAACAATTTATTATTACATAATGAGATATTTATTAATCTTGCCATTATTACTTTTTTCTTGTGCTGAAGGAGAAGAAATTTTAACCGAACCTAATTTTTCTATTGAGGGTAGATGGATATGGTCACCTAGTGAAACTAGAGCAGATGCTAATACAATGTATGAGTTTGTAGATGGTATTAGATATACCTATTACTGTATCGCTTGTCCTGGTGATAATGCCTACTGGAATTCATTAGATACATCTAATGCACTTCCTACCACCAATTCATACACATACAAAAATGATACCTTAAGAGTTAATTTACATCATGGGAATGAGTTAGTTACTCTAATTACATTTGAATGTGATGGAGGAAAACTTTTTATGGATGGTAATTTCAGTCATCTCTGGAGATTAAGTTCTGATTGCGAATAATTTATAAATTATGTAAGATAAAGCGGGATGGACGGGACTCGCTAAATC
>JAYNOQ010000111.1:0-3404 GCA_038113315.1 Flammeovirgaceae bacterium
CAATAACCCATTGTTTTAGCTCTTCATGCGTTTGAGGCATTTGTTTTGTATCAACTAAAACTAAATCTGCAGCTAGCATATTTTCTTTGTGGTACTGGTTTTTTTCTTCAGTCGTAAGATTTTTAACAGTTTTTTCATAAAAATAAATTGATGATATTTGTAAACATGCATGTACCCAAAGAAGCTGTTCATGATCCAATGCATCATAGATTCCACCAGTAATTTCATCTTTACCTTTTATGACTTCGTGCAACTTGTTAATTCTATGAGCACTTTCATCAGCTTCTTCTTTAGTTCCAAATGTTACAGAATTTTGTAGTGAAAGAGTTCTGATTAATCTTTTCCATGGATCTCTTTGGTAAAAAGAAGTTTGACGTGCTCCGGCAGCTATTAAAGGATGTGCTGCATGCATAAGGAGCGCTCTTGCACCTCCAAAAAGTACTGTAATTTCTTTATTTACTTTCCACATCATTGATTGTGGACCAAAATATCCAGGATCACCTTTCATATAAATAGATTTTAAGTGAAATTAAACTTAACATTAAATCATGGAGCTTTTTTATATCACCTATCAAGCAATTCCAAGCACAACAGCTCATGGTGTTCACACATTTTCATTAATTAAAAACTTTTCAAAACAAAATACGGATTTAACGCTCGTATATCCTTTAAGAGACAAAACTTCTTCAGATGATATTAATGTAATCAAAGAAAAGTTCGATTTAAGTGAAAACTTTAAAATACATCCAACAAAACACTATCTTCCGTTTGGGACTGTAACAGTTTTTAGAAGATTTATTTATTTATTCAGCCATATACTTTGGTCTTTTTTTGTATCTAAAAAATATAAAAATAAAAACAATTTTTTTACATTGTCGGATTGGGTTTTTTACTTTCTTTCAAGACATAAAAAAAATGTAATTTTTGAATGTCATAATCTTACTTCTATAAGAATTAGATTGATTAAAAAATCCTTAAAGATAAATAAGGAATCAAAAGTCATATTTATAAATGATTTGATAAGGGAAGATTCTGGACTTCAAAAAGGATCTCAAGTCTATGTTTTAGAAAGTGGATACGATGATGATATTTTCTATGTTTCACCCAAAAATAATAAAAAGCAAAAAATTGTATTTTCAGGAAATTTACTAAGATTTGAAAAAGACAGGGGTGTTAAAAAAATATTAGATTACTTTTGTAACTCATCTTTGTCAAAGAACCTAGAGTTACATATTGTTGGTGGACCTAATGAATATGTAGAACAATTACGTAATTTAACTCCTTCGAAGGATGGTCAAGAAAGTGTAATTTTTTACGGACATGTAAATAGAAAAAAAGTAGCAGAAGTTTTGAGTCAATGTGATATAGGAATAATGGTCAATAACAACACTACACATTCTGAAAGACATACGTCTCCACTAAAGTATTTCGAATATCTTGGCAGCGGACTTAAAGTTGTAGCTACTGATGTTGAAGCTCATAGAATTTTACCTTTCAATCAACATATACAATTTTTTGCACTCGATGATATTGATAGTTTTGAAAATGCTATCAACACAGCTTTGTCTTCTACAAATGAATTAGATAGTAAAGATTTAATAAAACTAACTAATAAATATAGGGTAGAGCAATTAATTAATTTACTAAAAGCGCGTCCGGAAGGACTCGAACCCTCAACCCCCTGATCCGAAGTCAGGTGCTCTATCCAATTGAGCTACGAACGCAAATTTAAAAGTAATTATATTATACGATTAACTTTTATTTGTTGGGACAACCATTAACCCAAGCATCAAACAAAGTATTTTGAGCATTCTCATAATGAAAAGTTTTGTTTTCTGCAATTTCACTACGAAGTTCATAATCACTAATTAAATAGCCCTTTTCAACTTCAAAAGTTAAGTTAATATTTGATGCACTATCTACTTCATCAACATCAAAAAATTTCAAGTTTATAAAATTACTTGAAAATACAAAGAAAAATATGACTGCAAAAATATAGTTTTTATTGTTACTTATTAATATTGCAAAGGCAATAAATGCAGGAAGTAGGTGACCCTCTTCTGTTGGGAGCCTTAAAAAACTTAATTGGAAAAAAATAAAAATAAGAAAAAAATACAGATTATTATTTTTAAAATTGAATTTTACTTTATTTAGGCTCAAAATAAATAAGGCCATACCAAGAGTTCCTAAAAAAGGTATTTGTTTTAAAACAAATCTACCTAAACGGTTATAAATATCGTGGTCAGTATTTGTTAAGTTGAAAATACAAAGCAATTCGGACCAACTGTTATAGACATTATTTGAGATATAAAAGCCGTATAAATTACTGTAAAAAACAATATAAAAGCTTAAAAATAAAATTGTTGAATAAAGACCAACTTTAATAGCTTTTTGAAAATCAGATCTTAAAAAAAATACTATAACAATTAGAAAAATGATGTTACTTAGTCTGGTTGCAATGGAAAGGGCAAGGGTTAATGCAACTAAGAGTTCACTATTGTTTTTCTTTGAATGCATAGCAATATAAATAGATAAGAATCCCAGTAAGCTCCCCAAGGTGTAATCAATTGTTGTAAAGCCAGATATTAGAAATATTGGTGACAAAACTGCAATTAAGTAAATGAAATAATTACTATTTACTTTCTCAAAAAATTTGTAGATTAAAAAGTTTAATGACAGGGTAAAAAGGAGCTGCATAAACAATATAGTTTGCTCCATTGCAAAAGGTAAAACCTCAGACATTTTTATACATAGTCCAATTAGAAGTTCATAAAGTGGAAATCCTGGGGGTCTTGATGGTATATAAACACCCTTATCCATAAAGTTTTTATAAGTGCCAATAATTGCATAAGAGTCCCAGTCTGAACTAATTGATGGATTTAGAAAAAAAGGAATAGAGATAGCAATAGTTGTTAGGGAAGAAAAATAAAGATTAGTTTTTTCTTTGATATTTTTCATTGATAGTTTTGATTATAGGATTAAAAATTATACATTTATAAAAATATTTCAATTGAAATTATTAAAATAATCTTTAATGCAGAGAAAAAACATCTTCTTCTTTTTGTTTGTTTTATTAGTATCTTTTTGTAGTGCAGGTGATGAAACAACAATAGAGTCTACTGTCTTACAAACTTCTACAACAACTAGTACCACACTGCTAGAAACAACTACAACATCAAGTACTACCTCTACAGTTCCTGATGGTTGTATTCCCGAAGATAATACAAAAATTGACTTTTCGGATCTTAAAAATGTTCAAAATTTTCTTAATCGATACGGCTTTAATGCTGGGGAAGAAGATGGATTAAATGGAAATCAAACCATTGAAGCAGTTAAAGAATTTCAAGCCTATGCTGGTTTAATTGTTGATGGTGATTTAGGACCTAATACTTATTCTGCAATGA
>JAYNOQ010000112.1:0-3383 GCA_038113315.1 Flammeovirgaceae bacterium
ATAAAATTCTTGCATCTTATCTACAGTTAGACACGAATGCACTGGAATTATAGATAGCTTATCACCGATATTAAGATCTACTTTCTTTTCAAGCTCTACTATTCCATGCTCTTGAGATAAAGACTTTATATAGCCTATTTTATTATCTAAACTCCAGTAATCTCCATAATAAACATATCCAAAACATTTTTTTTCATTTTCAATAATATAATCTTTAGAGAAATGAACTGAACCACCATATATTAATAAAGTATTTCTTTCCTTATAAATTGAAATAATAGGACAGACTAGTCTAATTGCTATTTGTTCTAATTGGCACGATCCAATTTTTAATTGATCCAAATCATAAAAAACAAAATTGCCAGGTCTTATTTCAGTTATAAACTCTGGATATTTATTAACCAAGCTCGATGAAGGAGTATCACCAATTGAGATTTCATAATCAGGAAATTTTTTATTAAGATCTGATATTTTATTTATTGAATTTTCGAACCTCTCATGAATTTCAATTGAAGATTTAGAATAATAGGTGTCTCCAAAATGAGTTAAAAAACCTTTAAAATTTAATTTTGAAGAAGATTCTGAATATGATATTATGCCTTCTAATAAATTATCATCATAGTTTACACCTGCTCTATCATAACCCACATTCACTTTCAAATAAATATTTATTTTATCTATAAGTTTTTTTTCAAGTATCTCTAAAACTTCATATGAATCAACTAATAGATTAATATTAATTTTTTCCTGAAGCATTAAAATATCATCAAGTTCTAAAATATTAACTGGAAATGCAATTGTAATATCATCCCAATATTTTGAAAAATACTTTGCCATCGTCACAGATGATACTGTTATCTTTTTTATTCCAAGCTCCTTAAACCAATTACCAACAACATTTGATTGATGAGTTTTAAAGTGAGGCCTTAACTCTATTTTTGAATCAGTAAGGTTTTTTTGAATATTTTTAATGTTACTGAAAGATTTGACTTTATCAAGCAATAAAGTAGGCTTAATGACGTCTATCATATTAACATAAATTAATTATCAACATTATTCTATAGTTGTTTTTTTTACTTAATATGCAAATAAAACCTTGGAAGAAAAAAATTTAATTAAGAATTTAAAAGAAGGAGATGAAAATGCTTTTAAATTTTTAGTAGAAAATTATAAAAGCATTGTTTTTAATACAACTCTTCCAATTATTCAGAACAGTGAAGAGGCCGATGACATTTCTCAAGAAGTATTCATTCAAATATATAAATCAATAAATGGCTTTAAAGGAAATTCATCATTATCAACATGGATTTATAGAATTACGATATCAAAATGTTTTGAACACTTAAGATTTAAAAAAAGAAAGAAAAGATTTACTCAAATTATAAATTTATTTAGAGAAGACGGAACTGTAATTGACATCCCACAATTTGAACATCCTGGAGTTCAGTTAGAGAAAAAGGAAGATGCTAAACTTTTATTTGAGGCTATAGAATCTTTAAATTATGAACAGAAGACAGCTTATTCTCTAAAAAACATTCAAGGGCTATCATATAATAAAATATCAAAGGTCATGGATAAGTCAACATCTTCTATTGAGTCTTTGATATTCAGAGCTAAAAAAAACTTAAAAAAATATCTAGAAAAAAAACTGAAAGACAAGAAATAATTAATTTTAACTTCTAAATATATAATATGAAGAAATTCTTTTTATCACTATTATTTTTCGTAACTAGTATAATAAGCTATTCACAAGAAGTAAATTTTGGTCTAAGCTTAGGTACTAGTCTATCTACCCAAACTCTCCAATCCAGTAATAGTCCTTATACAGCTGGCAAAACCTGGAACACCATTGGAGGTCTACCCTACAGAGTAGATTCCTACTTAGGCTATAACGCTGGGTTAATGGTAGAGTTATTTTTCGATTTATCTACAACTGATATTGATGATAAAGTTAAAAATAGTAAAATTGGAATAAAATCAGGTGTAAACTATTCTTCGCAAGGAGTAACTGTTGAAGATGTTAATATGACTAGATTTGAAAATAACATGGTATATCTTCAGATACCAATCCTAATTGATTATAAAATTCAAAAATTTAATTTTTTCCTAGGACCTCAAATTCATTTACTTCAAGATTTTACTACTGTAGAGACAAGATCAACAAACTTAAGTTCTAATGCTACAAGTCAAAATCCTGATTTTAAATTTGAAAAAAGATTTTTTGAAGATAGTGATCCAAATTTTGTGTTTGGGATCGGTTATGAAGTATATGATGGTTTATCTATACAGGTTAAATCCTTAAGAAGTTTGAAAAATATAACTAATATTGATGATGAAGAATGGAAAAATAAGTCATTTGAACTAACTCTAAATTTCGTTTTAAATAGTCTATTATGAGTGATAATATTAAAAGAATTATAAATAGTATAAAAGATATTAAACCTGCTGAAGTTAAGCCATACTTCTATACTAGGCTATCTGCTAAGCTGGAAAATATAACTACAAAAGAAGCATTTTATTTAAAGTATGAGAGGCCATTTTTAATTATGTTAGTTGCATTAATGATGGCATTAAATTTGTTTTTTTTAACAAATAACGATCCTAAATCAAATGATAATTTTACAGCTGATATTGAAGAATTATATTTTGAAAGCAATCAAAATGATATAATAAACTTAACATCTAATGAAAATTAAACTTCAATATATCATCATAGCAATTCTAGTAATTACAAACATCTACTTCATCTTTGACGGTAATAAAAAAATGTCAAATATATCTGATAATTCAGAGTTTAAAAGAGAAATGAATTATCTAGAAAAAAGAATAAAATTTGATGAAAATCAATTAGAACTTGCAAAAAAAGAATATGAAAGGTATTCATTAAAAAAGAGGAAAATAGAAAGAAAATTCAGGAAATATGATCTAGTTATGAGGGATGATATAGAAAATCAAATTGATAGCAACCCAAATAATATGAAAAAGTACTATGAAATTGCTATTGAACTCAATACAGAGAGGATGTTGCACTGGAAAAATTACAGAGAAATTGCTAATGAGGAGCAGAATGAAAAATTAGATAGTATCTGGAATAGAATGAAAGATCGAATTAGATCATCATCTAATTAGTACCATTCCCATTTAATTAAAATGAAAGTTGGATTGATATCAGATTCTCATAGCCATCTGCATGATGATCTAGAAAAGTATTTAAGTTGTTGTGATGAAATTTGGCACGCTGGTGATATTGGGTCAATTGATACATTAAAAAAATTAGAGCAGTATAAAAAAATTAGAGCAGTATATGGAAATATTGACGATGAGCTAATAAGGAGAGAAATTCCTGAATCATTATTTTTTACAATTAATAAAGTAAAATTCTT
>JAYNOQ010000113.1:0-3262 GCA_038113315.1 Flammeovirgaceae bacterium
TAATTCATATTATTATGTTGTTTTGTAAAGAGCCCGACCTAGTCGGGCTTTTTCATTTTTTAGGAATCAATAATTTGATCCCCTTTATTTTACTATTATAAAAATTTAACATTACCTAAATTATGGATATTGTAAAAATTTGACATTTCTCAAACCATTCGTTATATAAAAAAAGTCAAAATCATAAATTTGGTCCGAATTTTACATTAAATAACATAATTTACTAAAATCATGAAAAAAATTGAAGCTATCATTCGAAAGTCAAGATTTTCGGATGTAAAAAAAGCACTTCACAGTGTTGAAGTTAACTTTTTTTCCTACTGGGATGTAACCGGTGTTGGAAATGAAAAAGTAGGCCATGTTTATCGTGGTGTAACCTACAGTACTGCAGATATTCAAAGACGATTTCTATCAATCGTAGTATCTGAACCATTTGTTGAAAAAACAATTAATGCTATTCTAGAATCTGCTTACACTGGCGAAGTTGGAGATGGGAAAATATTTGTACTTCCAGTTGAAGAAGCATATAGAATCAGAACTAAAGAAACAGGTAAAACATCATTAAACTAAAATCATGGAATTATTAACAATCAACAATGTATGGATGATGATCTGTACAGCATTAGTATTTTTTATGCACCTTGGATTTTCTTTTCTAGAAATCGGATTGACAAGACAAAAAAATACAATCAATATTTTATTTAAAAACTTTTTTGTAATTACTGCAGGACTAATTATTTACTGTCTTATCGGATTTAATCTTATGTATCCCGGGGAATGGATAATAGATGGTGTACTTGGTAAGATTGTTCCAGGACTGGATGCTGCTGCTGCTGCTGACCTTTCCTACAACGAAGGTTACACCTATTGGACTGATTTTCTTTTTCAAGGAATGTTTGCTGCAACTGCAGCAACAATAATTTCAGGTGCAGTTGCTGAAAGAATAAAAATTAATTCTTTTATACTTATAGCAATTTTGTATGTAACCATAGTTTATCCAATTGTTGGTTCATGGCATTGGGGAACAGGATTTTTTTATGACTTAGGTTTTTATGATTTTGCAGGCTCTACCCTAGTTCACTCTGTTGGAGGATGGGGTGCACTTGTAGTAATTTATTTCCTTGGAGCTAGAAAAGGTAAATTTGATGAAAACGGAAATCCTTTGGCTATCACTGGATCGAACATTCCTCTTTCAGCTGCGGGAGTGTTAATTTTATGGTTAGGATGGTTTGGGTTTAACGGAGGATCAGTACTTTCTGCAGATCCATCATTAACATCACTTACACTCGTAACAACTTGTCTTGCTGCGGCTGCTGGTGGAATTGGAGCTGCTGTATTGTCAAGAGTGCTTTACAACAATCTTGACTTAACAATGTTTATGAATGGAGTATTAGGTGGCTTAGTTGGTATTACTGCAGGAGCGGACCAAATGTTACCAACATCTGCTATTTTTATCGGTTTAATTGCCGGTGGAATTGTAGTTCTCTCTGTTGCATTACTTGATAAATGTAAATTAGATGATCCTGTTGGTGCAATACCTGTTCACCTATTTTGTGGTATTTGGGGAACATTAGCAGTTGGTATTTTTGGTGAAATGGCTGGGTTCGATCAATTTATGATTCAACTTGCATGTGTAGGAATCACCGGAGTATTTTGTATTATTCTAGGAACCATCATTACGTTATTTGTTAGAGCAGTTGCTGGTCTTAGAGTAGATGAAAAGGAAGAAGTTCAGGGACTTGATATTGCTGAACACGGAACAAGAGCTTATGGAGATTTCAGAGTAAATTAAATATTATAACTATTTTCATAAAAAAAATAATATTATGAAAGTAGAAATATTAAAAAAACTGCAATGTGTATTTTTATTTACATTGCAGTTTTTTTTTATAAATGGTCAAGAAAATTTAAGTCAAGGACCATATGAACAGTTAATTTTAAGAAATGTCACCTTAATTAATGGAAATGGAGCACCCCCGATAGGACCCATAGATATTGAAATTAAGCAAAATATTATTACTAAAATTAAAACTGTTGGATATCCCGGAATTTCAAAAAAAAATAATATAAAACTTGAAAAAAATGGATATGAACTAAACCTAGATGGAATGTACGTATTACCTGGTTTTGTTGATATGCATGGACATATTGGGGGAAATTCCCAAGGAGCTGATCCAGAATACGTTTTTAATTTATGGATGGCTCACGGAATAACTACAGTTAGGGAACCAAGTGGAAGAGGTGTCGATTTCAATTTAGATTTAAAGAAAAAAAGTGAGGATAATTCTATAATTGCTCCACGAATTTTTACATATACTGGTTTTGGAAGAGGATCTGAAGTTAATACAGTAGAAGATGCTGTAAAATGGGTAAGAGAAAATGCAAAAAAAGGGGCTGATGGTATAAAATTTTTTGGGTCACCACCTGAAATTTTGGATGCTGCTATAAAAGAAAATAAAAGACTTGGTCTTAGATCAGCTTTTCATCATGCTCAAATGAGTGTTGCCAGATGGAATGTCTTGCATTCTGCAAGAGCAGGATTAACTACCATGGAACATTGGTATGGACTGCCAGAAGCGCTTTTTGATGACAGAACTATACAAAATTATCCTGCTAATTATAATTACCAAAATGAACAACATAGGTTTGAAGAAGCAGGTAAATTATGGTCTCAATCTGCTAAACCTTTTAGTGAGCACTGGAACAATGTAATGAATGAATTAATTGAACTAGATTTTACTATTGATCCTACCTTTAATATTTATGAAGCAAGTAGAGATTTACACAGAGCAAGAAGAGCAGAATGGCACGAGGATTATACTTTACCATCTTTATGGAAATTTTATGAGCCAAGCAAAATTTCACATGGTTCATATTGGCACTACTGGGGAACTGAGCAAGAAGTTGAGTGGAAAAATAATTATAAACTTTGGATGACATTTATTAATGAGTTTAAAAATAGAGGCGGAAGAGTTACCACAGGATCTGACTCAGGTTTTATTTATCAACTTTATGGTTTTGCATATGTAAGAGAACTGGAATTATTAAGAGAAGCAGGGTTCCACCCGTTGGAAGTAATTAGATCTGCAACACTAAATGGTGCAGAAGCATTGGGGTACGATCATAAAATTGGATCCATTGAGGTTGGAAAACTTGCAGATATCATTGTTGTTGAAGAAAACCCACTGGAAAATTTAAAAGTTTTATATGGAACTGGAGCAATAAAATTAAATGACAAAAATGAAGTTGTGAGAGTTGGAGG
>JAYNOQ010000114.1:0-3262 GCA_038113315.1 Flammeovirgaceae bacterium
GATAAGTTTGACATTTCATCAAATGAAGAACAAGAATTATTCCAGAGCCATGAATAAACTTGTTTAGAAACGTACGGTTTCATCTCATTATCTAAACAAAATGTTTTAATAGCATTTAAATCAAGTTCTCTAATGTCTTTTTTCAATTATCATTTTTTTGTTAAGAGCAAAGATATTAAAAGCATATATTTATAAATTAAGTATTTTCGTTAAATGTCATGATTGAGAAAATAATTCAAAAAGTAGGTGATTTTTGTTCTTGGCTTTCTTTTGCATTAGTCATTTTGATAACTCTTGATGTTTTTTTAAGGTATGTCTTTAATTTCTCTAGCGCATCTCTTTATGAGCTTGAGTGGCATTTTTTCGCAATTATTTTTCTTTTGGGATCATCTATAACTCTACAGAAAGATGAGCATGTTAGAGTAGATGTATTTTACAGTAAATTTTCTGAAAAGAAAAGGCAAATTATTAATCTACTTGGTAATGTTTTTTTTCTTCTTCCATTTTCACTAGTAATTTTTTATACCTCATTACCATTTGTTGAAGACTCATTGTCTATTCTTGAGTCTAGTCCAGATCCAGGAGGATTACCATATAGATTTATAATTAAATCAATTATTCCTATATCTTTTTTACTTCTGGCACTACAGGGAGTAATAAATATTTTAAAAAACTTAAAAAAAATATCAAATGGATAGTATACCATTAATATTATTTCTTTTAGTTTTTATACTTATACTCTTCGGTTACCCAGTTGCCTTGACATTAGGGGGTATTTCAATATTGGCAGGGCTATTTTTTTTTGATGTAGACTTCTTCTATTTAGTATCTCTTAGAATTTATGGTATAATGAACAATTTTGTTTTATTAGCTGTTCCTCTTTTTGTGTTTATGGGATTAACATTAGAAAAATCAGGTATTGCCGAAAGACTACTTGAAACTATGGCCATTCTTTTTGGAAAAATTAAAGGTGGCTTGGCTTACTCGGTTGTTATAGTAGGAGGGATGCTTGCAGCATCAACTGGTATAGTTGGTGCAACAGTAGTAACAATGGGCTTAATTAGTCTGCCAACAATGTTAAAAAGAGGATATGATGCAAAGCTTGCGACCGGAGTAATTGCATCTTCTGGTACACTAGGTCAAATAATTCCACCATCTGTTGTGCTTGTCCTCCTCGGAAGTGTATTAAATATTTCAGTCGGTAATCTTTTCATTTCTGCACTACTTCCTGGAATTACTTTAGTTTTTCTTTATCTAGTTTATATAGGTATCATTACGTATTTCTCCCCTTCTTCAGCACCGGCAATGCCATCAAAAATGATTAAAGAATTTAAAGAAAAAACAAGTATCACAAATATCATCAATGCTTTTCTACTTCCATTCATCTTAATTTTTGCAGTACTCGGCTCTATATTTTTAGGTATAGCATCTCCAACAGAAGCAGCAGGAATAGGTGCAGCAGGAGCATTACTATTAAGTTTAATTCAAGGAAGTATTAATCTTAAAAAAATTAATGATATATCTTCTGAAACAACTAAACTAACCTCTATTGTATTCATGATATTACTTGGAGCAACATCATTTTCTTTAGTTTTTAGAGGTTTAGAAGGGGATAAAATTTTAGTAGATATGATTACATCTTCTAACCTAACTCCTGAAATGTTTTTAATCTATATCCTAATTGTAGTCTTCATCGCGGGTTTTTTTATAGATTTTATTGAAATTATATTTATTATCGTCCCTGTAATTACCCCAATCCTTATAGCTTTAGATATTGATTTAATATGGGTAGGGATCATGTTAGCTATAAATCTCCAGACTTCTTTTCTAACACCACCTTTTGGGTTCTCTTTGTTTTATTTAAAGAGCGTATCACCTAAAGAAATAAGAACTACTGATATTTATAAAGGAGTAATTCCTTTTGTAATTATTCAATTACTATTCCTAATATATCTATTTTTTAACCCGGAGTTTATATATCTAATTCCTGAATTTTTAGAAAATTATAACTCATAATATATCCTATCACTAACGGTTGACCAGTCTTTAAAAGAAACACGAAACTTATCGTAAGCCTCAAAAATCTTCTTACTTTTAGAATCTGTTTCAATCATTTCTTGAATAACTTCTTCTGTTTTAGATTTAAAAGTATTAAGAACATCTTTTGGAAATTGTCTTAACTGAACATTTTCTTCATTTAGAAGTTTGTTTAAATAGATACTATTTTTTGAATCAAACTCACACTGCATCCATATATTTAATGACTCAATTCCTTTCTTTATAATTTCTTGAAGATCAGATGGTAATTCTGAAAACTTATCTTTATTCACAATCATTTCCAAAACTCCCCCTGGCTCGTGCCAGCCTGGATAATAATAGTATTTAGCTACTTGATAGAATCCCATAAGATAATCATGATATGGACCAATCCATTCTGTGGCATCAATAACTCCTCTTTCTAGGTTTGTATAAATTTCTCCTCCAGCTACAGTAACCGCAGTTCCTCCAGCTTTAGATAAAACTTTACCTCCAAATCCTGGTATTCTCATCTTCAAACCTTTAAGGTCATCAAAAGAATTAATTTCTTTATTAAACCAACCGCCCATCTGCATACTTGTATTACCTCCAACAAATGGAATTAAATTAAATGGTTCATAGATCTCTCTATATAATTTATACCCACCACCAGAAATAATCCATGAGTTCATTTGTTTAGAGTTCATTCCAAAAGGGACAGAGGAAAAAAATTGTCCAGATGGTATTTTTCCAGCCCAGTAGTACGCTGCCCCACTTCCCATTTCAATTGCACCATTACTAACTGCATCAAAAGATTCTAAGCTTGGAATTAATTCTCCTCCACCATAAACTTTAATATCTAATCTTCCTCCAGACATTTTTTTTACCCATTCTGAAAATAAATTACACCCCTCTCCTAAAACAGGCATATTAGGTGACCAGGTTGTTACCATTTTCCAATTATAATTTTTATTAAAATTAATATTTACTGATTTTTCTTTGATATCTTCTTTTACAGGAAGACAAGATGAAACAGCTGAAACACCTGCTATTGAAACTAAGGATTTTTCAATGAATTTTCTTCTGTTAGTTTTTTTAGTCATATAGTTTAGTAGTTATAATTTAAGGTAAATTAAGAAAAATATTTTTTTGATAAAATTTAAGACTAAATTGCCGTTTTGCTCATGAAAAAAAAAGACCATAGCCTTTTATTTATTTTCATAACAATATTTATTGATATAACTGG
>JAYNOQ010000115.1:0-3227 GCA_038113315.1 Flammeovirgaceae bacterium
GTTTTAAATCTTTATAATAATTTAAAATATCTAATGATCCGTCACCACCATCAGCTAATGGAAAAATAAAAATTTCATTAATATTAGGGTTTGTTTTCATCCCTTTTTCAAGAGCTTTACAGACTTCTAAAGCATTTAAGGAGTCTTTAAACTTATCCGGTGCAATTAATATGTTCATACAAACAAAATATTCAATACTACGTATTGAAAAAACATTAAATCAAATTTATTCTAAATTGAAATTATAATTTAAAAAAAAAATTTTCATCTTTGGCAACTTAAAAAAAGTAATATAATCACTATGAGTTCAAATCTTGTTATTGTTGAGTCACCTGCAAAAGCTAAAACTATAGAGAAGTATTTAGGTAAAGACTTTAAAGTAACATCATGTTACGGTCACATTAGAGATTTAGCTAAAGATGATAAATCAATTGATAAAGAGAATGGATTTATTCCCACATATATCCCATCTCCAGATAAGAAGAAAGTAATTAAGGAGTTACAGTCCTTAAAGAAAAAGTCTTCAAAAGTTTACATAGCAACTGATAATGATAGAGAAGGTGAAGCAATAGCTTGGCACCTTAAAGAGATACTTAAGTTGAATGAAGAGGAATATGAGAGGATAGTATTTAGAGAAATTACTAAAAAAGCAGTATTAAATTCCATTGAAAACCCTACAAAAATAAATATGGATTTAGTTAATGCTCAGCAAGCAAGAAGAATATTGGATAGATTAGTTGGATTTGAAATATCACCTATTCTTTGGAAAAAAATTAAAAGAGGTTTATCTGCAGGAAGAGTTCAATCTGTTGCTGTAAAGTTCGTTGTTGATAGAGAAAATGAAATAAATGTATTTAAGCCAGAATCTTCATTTAAAACTACTGCCATTTTTTCTTTAAATAATGAAAAATTCATGGCTGAGTTAAATACTAGATTCAAAAACCAAGATGAATCAGAAAAGTTTTTAAATGAGTGTAAGGACACTAGTTTCAAAGTAAAAAACATTGAAAAGAAACCATCTAAAAGATCCCCTTCAGCACCTTTTACTACTTCTACTCTTCAACAAGAAGCGAGTAGAAAAATTGGATTTTCTCCATCTTTAACCATGTCTACTGCACAAAGGCTTTATGAAGCAGGTCATATAACCTACATGAGAACAGATTCTGTAAACTTATCCGATGAGGCTCTTGAAAATTCTAAAGATGTTATAGAATCAAGTTATGGTAATAAATATTTTAAAAGAAGAGTTTTTAAAACAAAAAGTAATTCGGCGCAAGAAGCTCATGAAGCAATAAGACCAACAAATTTTAGTCTTGATAATGCTGGCAAAACAGATACTGAAAAAAAACTTTATAATCTTATTTGGAGAAGAACATTAGCCTCTCAAATGAGTGAATCAATTTTTGAAAGAACAGTAGTTAATATAAATAATGGAAATAAATTTGAGTTTAAAGCATCTGGAGAAATTATGGTTTTTGATGGTTTTTTAAAACTATACAATGATAATTCTGAAAACACCAAATTGTTACCTAAGCTTCAAAAAGATTCTATACTAAACACCGAGGAAATATTATGTAAACAAGTTTTTACGAAGCATCCACCAAGATATTCTGAGGCTAGTCTTATTAAAAAAATGGAAGACTCAGGAATAGGAAGACCATCAACTTTTGCAGAAACAATTAGAAAGATAAAAGAAAGAGAATATGTTGTTAAAGAGGAAAGAGATGGTAAAATCATTAAAAGCAATGAAATAAGACTTATATCGAATGAAATTTCTTATGAGATAAAAGAAGAAAAGACAGGATTTGAAAAAAATAAAATTTATCCAACAAACATGGGAATGTTTGTCACAGAATTTTTAAATGAAAATTTCAACTCTAGTTTCATGGATTATTCTTTTACTGCTAAAACTGAATCACAACTAGATCAAATTGCTTATAAAGGAAGAAATTGGAATAATATGATTGAAGAGTTTTATTCTATATTTTCTAAATTATTTGATAATGTACCTGAAGAAAGATATCAGTTAGAAAAGGAGCTCGGTGAATTTGAAGGTAAAAAAATGATTGCAAGAGTAGCTAAGTTTGGACCTGTAATTCAAATAGGAGAAAAAGAAGATGGAGATGAAGGTTTCCCTAAATATTTTAATATGTCATCAGAACAATTAATAAGACATATCTCTATTAATGAAGCATTAGACATAATAAATAAAAAAGAAGAAAATAATTCACTACCTACCTTTGAGTATGATAAAGGAAATATCGAGCTAAAAAATGGAAGATATGGTTTCTATTTAAGATTTAATGACAAAAATTATAAAATAGATAAAGAAAAATACCCTGAACCTAAAAATTTAAATGCAGAAGAGGCTATTGAAATTGTAAATACTCCAATAGAGAAATCAAAAGATATACTAAAAGAATTTGATAATGGACTTCAAATAAGATTAGGCAAATATGGGAAACCACCCTATTTTCTTGCTGTAAGAGGAACAGAAATTGGTAATATTTTTAAAGAAAAGAGGAAAAAACCATTTGTCGGAATACCAAAAGAAATTCTTGAAAAATATAAAAATGATATACAAAGTATTTCTGATCAAGAAGTAGAGGAAATTGTTGATAAATTTCTCAAAAAATAGTCTTATTCAAATTCAATAGTATTATTTGATTTGTCTACATCAGCCATCTTTCCTGATGGGTCAAGTATAATTTTAGTAATTTTCCTTTCTTCTATTTCTAGATCAATTTGATAGCTTTCATTTACCCACTCCCAGTCCTTTAATAAAATAATATCATCGTTTGAATTATATTTTTCTCCCCTCATTATAGATAATGGTATATAATAATTTTCAGATTTTAAATCATCATATATAACCTGTATTTCAATAGGCATTGGCATCTTACCAATCCTATTGATATTAATTGAAACTGTACTTTTGTCTTTATCAAATACTTCTAAAGAATAATCTATTTGATGTATTGTCTTTACCCAATAATCCATATACCAATCAAGTTCTATATTGCTTTCTTTTTCCATTATTCTTAAAAAATCATATTCATCTGGATGCTTAAACTTCCACTCATTATAATATCTTCTAAGTCCACTATAAAGATTTTCTTCTCCTATAATATATCCTAGTTGCATTAAAAAAATTGCTCCCTTTGTATAAGAACCGACACCATATGCTTGATTTGTAGAAAAATGATCAGAATGGGTTGAAAGTGGCT
>JAYNOQ010000116.1:0-3127 GCA_038113315.1 Flammeovirgaceae bacterium
ATGTTTCAGGGCCAGGTTTAATTCCCGGAATAAATCCGTTATTTCTTTTCATATCGTCAGCCATCTTGTTTGGGTTAACAGTAATTGCAGTGTAGAAAAAAGTAAATGCAATTATCAATACTGCAAAGGTTACGTTATACAGCCAAGACTGCATATTTGAAAAAGAGGTTGCAATATATTGAAAAAAATCTGAATTTTCTGCAAACTGGAGACCAATTATAGCTGGTAAAAACATAAGTGCCTGAGCAAAAATTATAGGCATTACACCTGAAGAATTAACCTTTAATGGAAGGTATTGTCTCTTACCACCGTATAGACTACTACCAACAACCTGCTTAGCATATTGAACAGGAATTCTTCTTATTGCCTGTACTAACATTACAGTAAACATTACTACTAAAAATAAGAATCCAATTTCAATTAAAAAGAATAGAGCTTGATTCATACCTCTTGATACCGCTTCTGCAACAATACTTCCAGGGAAACGTGATATAATACCAATCATAATCAACATTGATATTCCATTTCCAATTCCTTTATCTGTAATTTTTTCACCTAACCACATACAGAATATGGTACCAGATGTTAAGATTACAAGACTTGATATAGTAAATAAAAATTTATTTTCAACTAAAATTGCCTCAGGAGGTATTGTTCCAGATATATATGCTGTACTTTGGAACATACAAATAACTATAGTTAAGTATCTTGTTATCTGTGTCATTTTCTTTCTTCCACTGTCACCCTCTTTTTGTAATTTTTGGAAATAAGGCATTGCAACACCCAGTAACTGTACAACAATAGATGCAGATATGTAAGGCATAATACCTAATGCAAATATTGAAGCATTACTAAATGCACCACCTAAAAATGTGTCTAATAGGCCAAATATACCACCAGCACTCTGTTGGAGCTTTGATGGGTCAATACCAGGCAAAACTACAAAAGAACCTAATCTGAAAATTACCAAAAACCCAATTGTATTGATAATTCTATCTCTAAGCTCTTCTATAGAGAAAATATTTTTGATGGTTTCAAATAGTTTATTCATTAATTAATTTCTTGATTTTCCCTCCAGCTTTCTCAACAGCCTTTTCAGCAGTTGTAGAAAAATAATGTGCAGTAACATTAACCTTAGCTTTGAGTTTTCCTCTACCTAAAACTTTTATTAAATCAGATTTTCTTGCAAAACCATTTTTAATTAAAAATTCAGGATTAATCTCTTTTACTTTAGCAGAATCACAGATTTGTTGAATTGTATCTAAATTAATTGGTTTAGTTTCTATCCTATTTGGTGATCTAAAACCAAATTTAGGAACTCTTCTTTGAAGTGGCATCTGACCACCTTCAAATCCAGCTTTTCTTGAATAACCAGATCTAGATTGAGCACCTTTATGTCCTCTAGTAGATGTACCTCCTCTTCCCGAGCCTTGACCTCTAGCTATTCTTTTTCCTGATTTTACTGATCCTTCTGCAGGTTTTAAAGTATGTAGTTTCATTATTTTACTTCTTTTACTTCAATTAAATGATTAACCTTATTAATCATACCTCTAACTTGAGGTGTTAATATCTTTTCAACAGTCCTATTTATTTTTCCTAAACCGAGAGCAGTGATTGTTTTCTTCTGCCTGGAAGTTTGAGAAATTGTACTTCTTACTTGTGTAATTTCAACTTTAGTTAATTTTTCTTTAGCCATTGAATACCTTTTTTAAACTTACTCCTCTTTGTTTAGCAACTGCAAGAGGATCTCTTAATTTCATTAAGCCATCAAAAGTGGCTTTTACAACATTATGTGGATTTGAGGAGCCTTTTGATTTAGCTAAAACATCTTTGATTCCTGCACTTTCCATTACAGCTCTCATAGAACCACCAGCAATAACACCTGTACCTTGAGATGCAGGCTTCATTAGTACTAGTCCTCCACCATACTTACCAACAACTTCGTGAGGAATGGTATTTTTAAATACAGGAACATTGATTAGGTTCTTTTTAGCATCATCTGTTCCTTTAATAATAGCATTAGTTACCTCGTTAGCTTTTCCTAAACCATAACCAACAACACCATTTTCATTACCAACCACAACTATAGCAGAGAAGCTAAATCTTCTACCACCTTTAACAACTTTAGCTACCCTCTGAATAGAGACAACTTTTTCTTTTAGTTCTAAATCACTTGCTTTTATATTATTCATAGTTCTTAAAAAATTAATCCTCCTTCTCTAGCACCTTCTGCAAAAGATTTGATTTTACCGTGATACAAGTAACCACCTCTATCAAATAAAACTTCTTTGATACCTTTCTTTTTAGCTTTTTCAGCAAGTTTCAAACCTACCTCTTTTGAAGATTCAACATTATTTTTTCCAAATTTCTTAATCTCAACAGAAGAACATGAGACCATAGTATTACCACTCATATCATCAATAATTTGAGCATAGACAGCTTTATTACTTTTAAAGATAGATACTCTAGGCCTCTCTTTAGTTCCAGATATTTTAGATCTGATACTTTTTCTTATTTTTAGTCTTCTTTTCTCTTTATTAATACTCATAAGTAATTATTTACGCGGCTGCAGTTTTACCAACTTTTCTTCTTACATACTCACCGACAAATTTCACTCCTTTACCTTTGTACGGTTCTACAGGTCTCAAAGACTTAAGCTTTGCAGCAATTTGTCCTATCAACTGCTTATCAATACCATTTAATGTTATTACAGGAGCTTTACCTTTAGCGGTTTCAGTACTAACCTTAATTTCTTCAGGAACTTGGAAATAGATATTATGAGAGTAGCCAAGAGATAAATTCAATAAATTACCTTGATTTGATGCTTTGTAACCAACTCCAACTAATTCTAAACTTAACTCATATCCTTCAGAAACCCCAAAGATACAATTGAAGATTAGAGCTCTGTATAAACCATGAAGAGCTTTGTGTCTTTTTTGTTCGGATGGCCTAGAAATAGTTAAAACATTATCTTCAATTTTAATCTTAAAATCTTGACCAATTTTTTGATTTAGCTCACCTTTAGGTCCTTTTATAGTAACATTAGAACCACTAACATTAACTGATACACCCTCTGGAATTGAAACTGGATTTAAACCTACTCTAGACATAATTTTTAATTAATAAA
>JAYNOQ010000117.1:0-3107 GCA_038113315.1 Flammeovirgaceae bacterium
AAATTTTAACAGAATCTGGTTTGTATAGTGCTGGTACAAATTTAGGTCTTGAGGCTCTGAGTGAAGATAATTTTACTTTTACCAGGTGGTCTGGTGATGTTGATTCTAGAGCTAACCCATTAAATTTTGAAATAAATTCAGATCTAGATATTGTAGCGGAATTCACTGAAATTAGAGACACTTCATCTAAAGATTCTGACAATGATGGTGTAGATGACTCTAAAGATTTATGCCCAAATACTCCTTCAGGTTTCATTGTTGATGAAAGAGGATGTGAAATTAAAAATCAATTTGATAATAATTATTTATTGGTTTGGCATGATGAGTTTGATTATGATGGTCAGCTAGACCAAGAAAAATGGCATCACCAGATCATTCCACCAAATAATGGTAGCTGGTGGAATAATGAAGTACAGCATTATACAAATAATATTAAAAACTCATTTGTAAGTGATGGCACTATGAAGATAGTTGCAATAAAAGAAAATTATACTGTAGATAATTCTACAAAAAATTATACCTCCGCAAGGTTAAATTCTAAGTTTGGTTTTAAATATGGTAGGGTAGATGTTAGAGCTAAGTTGCCTTCTACTAGAGGCACATGGCCAGCGATATGGACTCTTGGAACTAAAATCAATGAAATAGGGAATTACTTTGGAGATTCAGAGGGAAGTATCGGGTGGCCTAAGTGTGGTGAGATAGATATAATGGAGCAGAACGGCTGGAATAAAAATGAGCTAATCGGTCACTTTCATTATGCTAACCCACAAGGCCAGTATGCTAATTATGGTAATGTTACAAGTATATCTAATACCTCTGGTCAGTATCATATATATTCTTTAGAATGGACAGATAAAATTATTAGAATTCTAGTTAATAATAAAGAGTTTGTATCTCTTACTAATGATGGAAATGTTCCTTATGATAACCGGCACTATTTACTCCTCAATATTGCTATTGGAGGGAATTTAGGTGGTGATATTGATCCTAGTTTTAGTCAAGACAGGATGGAAGTTGATTATGTCAGGGTGTTCCAAAAAGAATGATTTTTTATGAAGATCAACTTTAATTTAAGCCTTGTAATTTTTGTGATGGCAGTTTTTTTTGTGATATCATTTATCACAAATATCATTGGCCCTTTGATACCACAGTTTATAAAGACTTATGATTTAAGTTTAGTTCTAGCTTCATTTCTGCCATTATCTTTCTTTTTTTCCTATGGAGTTTTTTCAATACCCGCAGGAATATTCTTAGAAAGATATGGTGGTAAAATAGTAATGCTTTCAGCTTTTTTAATATCATCAGCAGGCGCAGCATTAATTATTTTAATGCCAGGATATTTATCATTTATTTTTTCTTTTTTTATGATTGGGACAGGAATGGCAATACTCCAAGTAGCTATTAACCCATTACTTAGGTATGCTGTGTCTGGTGAAAACTTTGCCTTCTTCTCTATAATAGGTCAGCTTGCTTTTGGATCAGCTTCCTTTCTAAGTCCAGTATTTTACAGATTTCTATTAGAAAAAAAGAATTTTTTTGGTCTTCAAATATTTAATGATGAGCCATGGCTATGGATTTATGTTCTTTTTATTCTTGCAATATTAGTGTTACTAGTATTTTTATATTTTTTAAAAATTCCTGGTAATCAATCAACATCAGAAAAGTTTGATAACAATGTTTTCATTGACTTTTTAAAAAGTAGATATTCTTACTTCTATTTTTTTGGGATTTTTTCTTATGTAGGTGTTGAGCAAGGTATCAATAATTGGTCATCTCAATTTTTATATCAGTACCACTCTTTAGATCCTGAAGTCGTTGGAGTTGATGTTATTTCTGCATTTTGGGGTAATCTTACCATTGGAACCATAATTAGTTTATTCTTAGTTAAATTAATTGATGAGAAAAAGTTATTAAGTATTTATGCTTTATCTTCTTCAATCATAGCTTTTCTTGCCATTCATGGGGATTCTGAAATTTCTGTTTTATCATTTAAACTACTTGGTTTCTCAATTTCGGGTGTTTGGTCTGTGATGATATCTCTTGGGTTAAACTCAGTTCCTAGAAACCATTCTGTTTTTACTGGTATTCTTTTGACTGGAATAGTTGGTGGGGCTATTTTCCCTTTTTTAATTGCTGGTGTAGGACAATTATTTAATTTAAAAGTAGGTATGCATACTATACTTATTGGATTAGTATATTTGTCGTACGTAGGTTTTACTGCAAAACCTCTAGTTTCAAATAAAACTATTAAAATAAATTAAATGAGGTATTTACTTTTTTTCATAATTTTTATACCAATAATTAATGTTAATTCTCAAACAATTCTTCCTTCATTTTCAGCAGTTCATAATAAAAAATCAGATTGGCTACCTTCAGATGTATCTATTTCAGCTTGGATTGATGCCAGTGACTCGGAAAATTACACAAGAAGTGGAACATATTTAGAGACTGTAACTGATAAGTCAGGAACTTATAGTTTAGTAAAAGTTAAAGGAGATCCAAGAACAAACTTACATACTTTAAATGGACTTAATGTGTTTTATTTTGATGGAGGTGTTGATGCCCTTCAAAGTGAAACCTATGAAACTCAAGTATCATCAGGTAACCATTGGGCAATTGGTGTATTTAGATACGATAGAACAGATAATACTAGAGATTCATTTTGGAGTTATGAAACAGACCAATCACCAAAACGAGATTACGCCATAAGTTCAGCTGCAAGTAATAATACCTGGCCAGGTGAAATAGATATGGATGGTTTATCTTCTAATAGAATTAGCAGCGACATTGGTAATCAATTATCTTGGACAGGGTTAGGTGGTTTGAATATAGATCAATGGTATATTATTGCAGTTTACTTTAATAAGATAGGAAATCAAATCGGCATAAGATTTGATGGTCGTACAAACTCATTCTCGCCAGTAAATGATTATGATAATTCATTACAAACAAATCAACAATTAAGATTGATGAAAAATAGGTCATCAGTAACATGTAAAGGTAAATTTGCAGAGTTTTTTGCGGTAGCAGATATTCCAGGATCAGGATCTACCGATATTTCTGATATTAAAAAAGCAGAGGGATATTTAGCTCATAAATGGGGTCTT
>JAYNOQ010000118.1:0-3057 GCA_038113315.1 Flammeovirgaceae bacterium
GCGGTGATAAGCGAAGATTAGAGGAAATAAGAATTTTACCTGATAAAACAAATAAGTTTTTAAATCATAAAAAATATTCAGAGAAAGAAGTTCAAAATCTTAATAGAGAGGATATAATAGATATTCTTGCGAAATCAGGAGTTTGGCCGAATATAATTCAAAGACCTTTCGGGTTAGTTGCTGATACTAATGTAGAACCTAAATCAATACATATATCTTTTTTTGACTCCAGCCCTTTAGCACCTAATTATAGTTTTATTTATAAAGAAGAATTAGAAAATATAGAATTTGGTTTACTTGTTTTAAGTAAGTTAACAAGTGGAAAAATCCATTTAAATCACAACTCTGAATCTTTCAAACATTTTAATATTGAAAAGTATCAAAATAATGAATTTTCAGGTCCTCATCCTTCTGGAAATGTAGGAGTTCAGATTCACCATATAGATCCAGTAAATAAAAATGATATAGTGTGGTCTACAACACCTGCTGGTCTGATTCAGATTGGAAAGCTGTTTAGTAAAGGAATTTATGATGCTTCTAAGATAATCTCCCTAGTAGGATCCTCAGTTGAAAAACCTATTTACTATAAATGCTTATCTGGTTTTTCTGTGAATGATTTAATATCTAAAAATGTTTCTGATGATAATATTAGAGTTATTTCAGGTAATGTTTTAACAGGAACATCTATAGGGAGTGATGGATATCTTGGTTTTTACGATAATATGATAACAGTAATTCCTGAAGGAAATAAACATGTTTTTTTTGGTTGGATTATGCCAGTAATAAATAAATTAAGTTTTCAAAGAGCTTTTGGTTTACTTTCATTCTTAAATCCAAATAAAAAATATAAACTTGACACAAATACAAATGGTGAATTAAGAGCCTTTGTTCAATCTGGCGTTTTTGAAAAAGTAGTGCCGATGGATATACTTCCTACATATTTGTTTAAATCAATTTTAGCAAATGACTATGATGAGATGGAAGAGCTTGGAATATATGAGCTTGTTGAGGAAGATGTTGCACTTTGTGAATTTGTTGATGTATCTAAAAATGAGATACAAAAATTATTAAGAAAAGGATTAAACATGTTAAAGGATAGCTGATGAAATTTTTAAGAAATATATTAGATAAACAAAAGCCTTTATTTGCAAAGGGTGGTAAATACGAAAAATTTCACTACCTATTCGAAGCAGGGGAGACATTTATGTTTGTTCCAAATGAGGTAACTCCAAAAAAAGGAGCTCAGATAAGAGATGCAATAGATCTTAAGAGGTTGATGATGACTGTAGTAATTGCTATGTTGCCATGTTTGTTATTTGGGATATGGAATGTTGGTCATCAACACTTTATTTCTTTAGGTCAGACAGCTCCACTTCTAGATAAAATTATAATTGGCTCGCAACAAGTTTTGCCAATTGTTTTAGTCTCATATGTTGCTGGTGGATTGGTTGAAGTTGTTTTTTCAGTTATTAGACGGCATCCTATCAATGAAGGATTTTTAGTAACTGGGATGTTAATTCCACTAATCATGCCTCCTAATATTCCATTGTGGCAAGTGGCAATAGCAACAATATTTGCAATTGTCATTGCTAAAGAGGTATTTGGAGGAACCGGTATGAATATTCTAAATGTTGCACTTACAGCTCGAGTATTTCTTTATTTTGGATTTCCTAGCGATATAAGTGGTGATGTATGGACATATTATGGAGATAATAAAGAAGAAGTAGTTAGTGGATATTCTGGTGCTACACCTCTATCTATTGGAGCTGAAACTGTTACTAAACCTGAATCAAATTCAGTTGTTTATCTAATGGATGAATATTCTGCTTCTATTAATAAACCTGACTTTTATTCATTCAATAATATGTTGATTGGATCTATACCTGGGTCAATAGGAGAAACTTCAGCATTGATGTGTATGATTGGTGCATTAATATTAATTTTTACTGGTGTGGCAAGTTGGAAAATTATAGTAAGTGTCTTTGCTGGTGCTTACTTTATGGGCTATATTTTTAATCTTATAGGAGCTAATGAGTTCATGTTAATTCCTCCACATTATCATTTTGTAATGGGTGGACTAGCATTTGGGGCTGTTTTTATGGCTACTGATCCAGTATCTGCTGCCCAAACTGAGACTGGTAAATGGATATATGGATTTATGATTGGACTATTAACAGTTTTAATTCGTATTTTTAATCCTGCATATCCTGAAGGAATAATGCTTGCAGTACTATTTATGAATGTTTTTGCTCCACTAATAGATTTTTATATTGTAGATGCTAATAAAAAAAGAAGATTAAAACGTGCAACAGTCTAATACATACATAATAATATTTACTTTATTGATGACCATATTTTTTGGTACACTACTTTCTTTCACTAGAATGCAACTCGGTCCTATTCAAAAAGTACAGGTTGAAATTGACACTAAAAAGAAAATTTTGGGAGCAGTAATGGATATATCTTCTCTTACCCCTGATGAAATCCTAAGTTTATACTCAAAAAAAATGACATCAATGGTTTTGGATATTTCAGGAAACGAAATTTCATCAAATGGAGAAGATAGAGTAATCGCTGAGGAAGTAAATATTCAAAAAAATTATAAGGTCGATAAAAATGAAAGACAGTATCCTGTATTTATGTTTAGTGAAGATGGGAGTTCAGTTGATTATTACATCTTTCCGATGTTTGGAAATGGTTTATGGGATTGGATATCAGGTTTTGTTGCCCTTGATAATAACTTAAATAAAGTTGTAGGTGTTGCTTTTGATCATAAAGCTGAAACTCCAGGGTTAGGTGCTAGAATTTCTTCAGATGAAATTCAAGGTAGATATAAGGGTAAGGAAATATTTGATATTGAAGGAAACCTCATTTCAGTTAAAATGTTAAAAAAAGAAAATAATCCAGCCTTAAGTATCCACGAAGTTGATGGTATGTCTGGTGCTACTATAACAGCTAATGGACTAAATGATATGATGAAAAATTATTTAGACTGTTATTTACCATTTATTTTAAAAAACAAAAAATTAGATAAAACTTTAATATCATATAATGAGT
>JAYNOQ010000119.1:0-3056 GCA_038113315.1 Flammeovirgaceae bacterium
TATATTGCTTATAAAGACTATATATGGATGATGGATTTTGTCGAGGATATGTTCAAAAGAATAGTGAAAAAAATTAATAATGATTCTACTACTTTGCAATGCGGAGATAACAAAATTGATTTCGGTAAAAAGTGGGAGAGACTTACTATGTATGAGGCAATACAGAAATTCACAAAAGTAGATGTTAGTGAAATGGATGAAGATGCTATCAGGAAAGTTTGTAAAGATCTAAAGGTCAAGGTCGATAAAACAATGGGAAGGGGTAAATTAATTGATGAGATTTTTGGAGAAAAATGTGAGCCAAATCTTATTCAACCAACTTATATCACAGACTATCCACTTGAGATGTCACCTCTTGCCAAGAAGCATAGATCTAAAGAAGGATTAGTTGAAAGGTTTGAGCTAATTTGTAATGGAAAGGAGATTTGTAATGCATTTTCAGAGATAAATGATCCTCTTGACCAAAGGAGAAGATTTGAGGAACAAGTTAAGTTAGGAAAAAGGGGAGATGAGGAAGCTATGGTATTAGATGAAGATTATTTAACAGCTCTTGAATACGGAATGCCACCAACTGCAGGTATAGGTATCGGAATAGATAGACTTACAATGTTATTTACAAATTCAGATTCTATACAAGACGTATTATTCTTTCCGCAGATGAAACCAGAAAAATCTTAGAGATTATCAAAAAATCTACTTCTTTTTTCAAGTTTTAAGTCTTGAAGTAATGCTGATACAGCATTAATAGATAAGTTGTAGGACTGGAATCTTCCAAATGGAACCCAGCTAAAATTAATTCTCCAGCAGTGTAGATCTCTAGTTGCATTGATACTTGTCTGAGTCAACATCTTAAACTTGAAATCATAACCCGACCTAAATGATATTTTAGTTTTTTCAGAAATACTAACATCTCCAGAAAATGTAAGAGTCTGAGTTAATGTTGGGTCTCTATAACCTAACTTTCTTCTGTTCAGATTATAACTTGCATTAATGGACCAAGGCACATTGAAATCTATGTATTCTGCAATATTTGTATTTATATAATCAAGCTCCTCTCTTGTTCCGAAGGATGAATCAATCTCTTCCTCATCTTCATTTCTAAAATCTTTTGCAGAAAATCTAAATCCTAGTGACATGTTTATGTAAGCTAAAGAACCAATACCTTGATTATTTTTATATGCTAACTCATCAACTCTTCTCTGGTACACATTTTTAATTCCTGATGAATTTTCTGAAATACTATCTAACTTGAAAGTATAGGGATCAATAGTTCCTCCTATTGTCAGATTGATAAGCCTTTTAAAGAAAGATGTCCTAGTATTAAACCTTATAGGAGCTAATCTAAATGAGTCAGCTAAAAAATTATAGCTACTTGAGAAGGAGAGATTATCAAAGATTTTAATTTTTCTTGTCCCACTAATTGTATCATTTTTATCGACAACTTTCATTTCTAAATTATTACCTATATAAAAATTCATAGATGCGGAACTTCCTATTCTAGGAGAACCAAATAAAAAGTTTTCATACTTACTAAGAAGTTTTGTGTCTCCCTCACTATTAATTTGTACATTTTCATAATATCCAAACTTTGGTTTGGTAAAGTCAGGGCTGAATGACATTGATATTTCCGGAGATATGACATGTCTGATTGCTTTAATTTTTCCTTTCTTAAAAAATACGGTACCATAAATTCTTGTAGACATAGCAAATGCTGATGAGTAAGACCAAGCCCTTTGAAAGGAGTTAGTAGTATCGATTTCAATTCCATTTTCTAGCTCATTGTAATTATAGCTAAGCTTCTTAAAATACCAGATTTCATTATAGTTTACACTTGGACTTACTGTGAAATATTTTAGTAAATTAAAAGATGTAGATATTGGAATCGTATGTTTTCCTCCAATTTTAGATCTGTCTATAATGGAACTTAAATTGTCCATGTTGAAATCCAGTTGTTCTGAGAAGTTATTGCTTGAGTTAATAATATTTAATCCACTTAATGAGTTTCCGACTGAACCATTTGTAAGTTCAATTTTTCCATTAAATCTATGGCTGATACTTATTTTTCCAAGAGCTGTTTTTCCTAGTTTACCTAAATTTTTAAATGGATAAATTCTACTCATATTATAGCTAACATCGGGTAGAGTTAGGTTTACCTTCTTTGTCTGTACGTTTTGAGAGTGACGTAAATTTGCAGATAGATTAAACGGACTTCCTTTAAAAGATTTAGTGTATGAAATATTAGAATTGAATTGAGCATTTATACTTTCATTAAAGTCAGAATACACTAAATTTTTATTTTGGTTATAAGAGTTTGTTTGGAAGTTTACAGATGAAGAGAATCTACTTGATTTTCCTCTTGCATCAGGCGAGTGTGACCAAGAAAAAGAGAAGTCATTAGATATTGAAGGGTTCTCAAAATCTCCAAGTTTACTTTTGTTATAATTAAATCTTAGGTTTCCACTATATGAATATCTTTTCTTATAACTTGAGCCAAGTGTCATGCCATAACTACCTTTCGAGTAAATATCTCCAGTTAATCTTAGGTCTATATGATCGTTTACTGCAAAATAATAACCACCATCTCTAAGATAAAATCCTCTTCTTTTCTCCTCACCATAATTAGGCATAATAAGACCCGATACTTTTTTCTTTGGTTGAGGAAACATTCCAAAAATAAAACCTAAAGGTGTAGGTATATCTCCAAATTTAAGATGGAATGGTCCAGAAATAACTTTCTTTCCAGGAATAACTTTTATTTTTCCGGAAGAGATATGGAAATGAGGTTCTTCTAGGTTACAAGTAGTATACATTGCGTGACTTATGAATAATTCATCTTCCTCATTTTTCTTTACATCCTCGCCTTGCATATAAGCATCATCTAGTTGAGTTACTATTCCTTTAATTTTTGCTTTTCTACTATCAAAATTATAGGTGATTTTATCTGTTTCGTAAGACTGATTACCCTCAGAAAAAATTGGTTTTCCAATTTTTTTCCCAGTAGAATCTGTCAAATAGTTAGCGTCCAAAGTTTTGTCATTCCAATCAACTAATATCTC
>JAYNOQ010000120.1:0-3036 GCA_038113315.1 Flammeovirgaceae bacterium
AAAATCCTGTTCTTTGGGAGCAGGGGGTCGCAGGTTCAAATCCTGCCACCCCGACTTTAAATAATTGTGAGATAGATTGACTATTACACAGGGAAAAGAGAGGCTACTTCGGTAGCCTTTCTTTATTTCTATAATACTGCACATATAATCAAATACTTTCAAAATATGGGACGAATAATGGGACGAATTTTCAAATTGATTATTTTATCAAATTTAGCGACTTTTATTCATGCGTAATTTTTGGCTTATTTTTAGTGTACTATGGTTATGGACTTGTAGTGGAGGAGGTGGTGGTGAGTCACCAACAGAACCTGAAGGTCCAACATATATTGTCGATTTAGCAACCCTTCAAGGTCAAGCCCAAAAAGGCCCATTTAACAATGGTACAAGTATTAATATTGCAGAGTTAACTAATGAGTTAAGTCCAACAGGAAGAAATTTTTCTTCAGCAATAACCGATAACTCAGGACGTTTTTCAGTTGCCAATGTGCAGCTTGAATCTCCTTATGCCGAATTAAGAGCAACGGGATTTTATTTTAATGAAGTATCTGGAAACGCATCAGATGCTCAACTTACATTGTATGCATTATCGGATTTAACGAATAAGAATACAGTTAACATAAATATAATTTCCCATTTAGAAAAAAATAGAATTAATTTGCTAATGTCTGGAGCTAATCCTCAAACCTTTTCTCAATCAAAGTCTCAAGCTTTAAATGAAATATTAACAATTTTTGACTTTGATGCCTCTGGTGTTTCATCTTCAGAATTATTAGATATTACTCAAGCAGGAGATGGAAACGCAAAATTATTAGCTATTTCTGCAATACTTCAAGGAAATCAGTCTGTAGCTCAAATGTCTGAACTTCTAGCAAATATTAGCACTGATATTTCAAGTGATGGAGTTTTAAATAACGAAGGTCTAAAACAGAAACTAAAAGATAATTCATCAAGTTTAAATTTAAGTGAGATCAGAACAAACTTAGAAGCACGATTAACTCAGCTTGGCATCAATGGAACAATTCCAGATTTTGAATCGCAAGTAGAACATTTTTTAAAGCGCCCTACAGCAGATGATATATCCACAACCACTGACCAAAATCAAGCGATAGATATTACATTAATAGGAACTGATCCTGAAAATCAAGCTCTGACATTTCAAATTGTTCAAAATCCATCTGGCGGTTCAGTATCTATAAACGAATCAACTGCAACCTATACTCCAAATCCAACATACACTGGCACTGACTATTTCTTTTATGTTGCAAATAACGGAACCTCTAATAGCGATCAAGCTAGAGTAGAAATTGTGGTAAATGACATTAATCTTGCTCCTACAGCTATAGATTCTTCTTATACAATATATTCTAATACATCAATAACTTTTTCTTTAGAGGCAAGTGATGTAGATAATGATAATTTAACTTACAATATTATTGACTCTCCATCGTCTGGATCAATATCCCAATTTAATATTAATCAAATTATTTATACACCTGATGAAGATTTTAGCGGAAATGACTCCTTTACTTTTACTGTAAATGATGGAGAGTATGATAGTAATACTGCAACAATTTCTTTTTTAATTAAATCTGATCCTTCCTATGGAACTTCGAGTGGGTGGCAAGGATTTAATTCAATTGAAAAATTATCTAATGGGAATTTAGTTGTTACTGGATTTACGCAAGAGGATGGTAGTGCTGAAGCAAGTAAAGGTGTTATTATTGAATATGACCCAAGTGGAAATATTGTTGAAGAAAACATTTTAGACTTTCATGTTGATAGACTTACGCCAACATCAGATGGAAATTTTCTTATACTGGATACATTAAATCGTGGAGGAGATATAGGTGTCGCTGCAAATTATATTAAGAAAATTTCAAGCGATGGCCAGATAATTTTTAATATTGACGTCTCATCAAAAGCAGCTAACGAAGTTATAGAAACTTCAGATGGAAGTATTGTTTATGTTGGAAATCATGCAAATAACAATTTGATATATATTGTTAAGCTTGATGAAAGCGGAAATGAAATATGGACTAAAGAGTTTGGAGATCCAACTGAGCAGAATAGAGCATTTGATGTTTTTGAAATGTCAAACGGTGATTTAATAATAGGTGGAACTACGAGAGGTTTTGGCGTTACAGGAGGACATTTTTATGTTGTAAGAGTTGATAGAGATGGGGAAGAAATGTATCAAAGAATTTTTGGAAGTTTTAGATCTGAAGTTTATGACATGATGGAATTAGAAAATGGAAACTTAATGCTCACTGGAGAATATCAACATGGTTTTCAAATTTATATGGCTGAACTTGATTCAGCAGGAAATGTAATAAATGAATATTTACCATTTTCAACTAGATCGTATGGACACAAAGAATTTGAAAGAACTTTGGATGGTGGATTTATTTTTGTATTTAATGATCAGGAATTTTCATGTATTTGTCATACTAACATTGGTGTTATAAAACTTTCAAGCGCAGGAACTTTAGATTGGTTTAAGTCATTTGGAGCTGATGCTGTTGGACAACAAGATTGGTCAGGAGATGTTGAAGTTCTAGATGACGGAACTTATGCAGTTGTAGGAACAACATCATCTTTTGGTCCTATCGAAGGTGGAAATGGTGGATATACTTCAAATGGAATATTATTATTTTTAGATGCAGATGGAAATGATAGACAAAGCTGGGAATAACAAAAGACAATCATAAATTTTTTATATTTATCGACTAGAAACCTTGTTCTTTGGGAGCAGGGGGTCGCAGGTTCAAATCCTGCCACCCCGACATTATCAATTCTATGAGGAATTAGACGAATTATAGAGGGAAATAAAGGGCAACTTCGGTTGCCCTTTCTTATTTTTATAAAACATCATTGTACAGCAAATTCGGTCAAAAAATGGTGTTAATTATGGTGTTAATTTTGAAATTGATTATTCTGTTAAAAATATCGACTTTTATTCATGCGTAATTTCTGGCTTCTTTTAAGTGTCTTATGGTTGTGGACTTGTAGTGGAGGCGATAAAGCCACTGGCCC
>JAYNOQ010000121.1:0-3034 GCA_038113315.1 Flammeovirgaceae bacterium
AAATTTGATATCAAAAGAGCAAACCCAATCGGAACATTATTGTCACTAAAAAGATACCCTGTAATATCTGGGCTATTGATATGTATTGTTCTATTTAATATTGCTCAGCACGCGACGCAGAGCACATGGACATTTTTTACAATTGAAAAGTTTAATTGGGGTGAGGATATTGTGGGTTATTCTCTTGGGTTTATAGGATTACTAGCCGCAATTGTTCAAGGTGGATTAATAAGAGTAATTATTCCAAAATTAGGAAACATAAAAAGTGTCTATTTTGGAATGGTCTTTTATATTCTGGGTTTGATTTTAATTTCATTAGCGCAAGAAAGTTGGATGATTTTTGCATTTGCAATCCCACTGTCACTAGGAGGAATATCTGGACCCGCATTACAAGGTATAATGACAAATAATATTCCTGATGATGAACAAGGTGAATTCCAAGGAGGCATGACAAGTTTGATAAGTTTAACTGCTATAATTGGCCCCCTTTTAATGACTAATTTGTTTTCTTATTTTACCAGTGAATCAACTTATTTTTATTTTCCTGGAGCTCCATTTATGCTTGGGGCAGTTCTTTCTATTTTTGGACTAGTAATAGCAATTAAATTTTTATCAGGCTCTAAGATTAAATATTAATCCAATAATTTATCTTGAATGCAAATGATCTGTTTTTAAGATTTAAAAAAAGTGGATTTTCGGCATAGTAATTATCAGTATAAACAAAGAAAATATCTGATAGAGGTTGGAATCTCCATTGAAATCTTGCATTTAAATTAATATTATCTAATTGATTATTGTATTGAAGGTATGTGCTAAAGAAAAGATCTTTAGAGAAACTTACATTAATTTTTGAGTTTAATGAAAAGAAATTCGCGCTAGAAAAAGGAGCTGGAAAATCTAAATCATTTATTTGAGAGCCTAGAGAAATATTTAAAAAAGGTGGAAATTTATATGTTAATGTGCCACCTAAAGTTTTAATTTTTCCGTTAAAAAATTGACCTATTTTACCATTAAGTCTTACTGAGAATAACCTTCTTTCAGAGGTTCCCATGTAAAAAGTATGATTAACATAGTTATATTCCGAGAAAGCAGCTAAAGGTACTCCATCTGATCTTGATGGATCAAAGTCATTAAGAAGCTTTGTGTAGAGGAAATTAGTTTTTAAAACAAGATATGACTGACTTCTAAATCTAAAATTGTAGTCAATATCAATATCGTAATCAGTAACTCCATTAAGTTTATTTCTATAAAATTCATAATCTATGCCAGGCCCATGAGAATTTAATGAATTATCTTCAGGTAAAAATTTATATTGAAAAGAAGGGCTTAAAAAAACATAATCTTTTCGAGGTACAAAGCCTACTTCTGGATTAAAATTTTCACCTACTCCATAAAAATATACATTAGTCTCAAAATTTCTTTCTTCATAAGAAGCATTGATTCCATATGAATTTGCTCCATCACTATTATTATTTTCTTCAGATTGATGATAATATAATTCTGATTTAAATTTTGTATTATTTGACTGAAGCTTAGACTCAAAACCAAATACCCTATTAAAATTATTCAAATCGTGAGCATAATTTTCTGACTTATCATTAAATAGAGACTGTTTGTTTATGAGAAATGCAGATATTTTAGAGTTTTCAAGAATATTTTTCTCCAAAACGGCCATTCCATAGTTATAAGAAGGCACACCACTAGATGATAATTTAGCAGTCTGCATATTTAAGATCCCAAGTCTTAAGCCCTCATTAATTTTTCCAGATAATTTAGCGCCAAAAAGTATTGGATTTTGAACATACTGACTAGTTGTTGTATCTCTGGCAATTCCAATTCTTCTAGTAAACATTGGCCTTGCTTCTCTAGACCCTAGATTTGAAAATAGATCTCCGTTATCAGTAAAAAACTCTCTTTTTTCGGGAAGGAAGAGCTCAAAACGAGTTAAATTGGTCCTTTGCTCATCAACTTCTACTTGAGAAAAATCGGGGTTAATAGTTAAATCTAGATTTATTGAAGAGCTCAATGCTAATTTCATATCTAGTCCGACATCTAGATCCGAATCTCTATCAGGCTCATCAACTTTATTTCTAATACCAGAGCCAGAGATATAAGGAATTAATACTATACTTTGTGAAGACTTTTCTAAAGGAAATTCAAATTCAAGAATTCCTGTTAGGGATAAATTTACTGGAGAAAACCCTAGTTGAATTGGAGACCAAATAGAGCCCTCATTTACTTTACTATTTCCTCTGTGTGAATTAAAATTCCAAGTTTTTGAACCAGCTTTATATCTTAAAGAACTAAATGGGATTTTAAATTCTCCAGTCCAATAACCATCATGAACCTTTGCTCCTGAAAACCACTTAGTATTCCAGTTAATATTAAATGCTCCAAATCCACCTCTTCTAGCTCCACCAGTAATATTACCCTCACCACCATCAGATAACAATGCTTCTCTCTGGATATTATAAGGTGATAATCCAAAATTATATCCATTAGTTTCATCTTGAAACGTATCAAAAGTGAAAGAAATATAATCCGTTGTACCTCCAAAGAAATCTCTTTTTAAATCTCCCAATATAAATTTCATGGAGGAGATATCTTCCATCTTAGCAAATAAATAAAGGAATTTATCATCATATGCAACTCTAAATTCTGTCTCTAGTTGTGCAGATACTGTATCTCTTGGAAAATATTGGACAAAATCAGAGGAAACTTGAGCTTCTTTCCAAAATGATTCCTTCATCTCACCATCCAAAACAATCTCTTCTGAAACTTTTTTAGCAAAAATCTTTCTTTTTTCTTTTTGAGAAAAAACACTAATATTTATTAGGCAAAGTAATGTTGTTAAAAAGAATTTATTAATCATTTCTGTAAGCTTACGTAATTAGATGATTCTTGTTGAAAAATCTTTCTAAAAAAACTATTTTTTGAAAAGATCAACAAAAACAGGAGTAGCAACAAAAATAGATGAATATGTTCCTACAATTATTCCAACCAGAAGAGCAAAAGAAAAACCACTTAAGGATGG
>JAYNOQ010000122.1:0-2975 GCA_038113315.1 Flammeovirgaceae bacterium
AAAAGTATTGCTATTTCATATTTCGATCATCGAAATATTAGTAAAGAGATGGTTGAAAAATTTGAATTAGGCTATAGTTTAGACAAGTGGGACTCTCTTTATAATCATTTAATTAAGAATCAATTTGAGGATAATCAAATCATTAATGCAGGTTTGATTCTAGAAAATAATAATAAGAAATACGATAGGTTTAGAAATAGGATTATTTTCCCAATTCATAATTTAAGTGGAAAAGTAATTGCATTTGGTGCAAGAATAATCAAAGATGAAAAAAACCAACCTAAATATATAAATTCTCCAGAAACCTCACTTTATATTAAAAGTAAAGTCCTTTATGGTCTTTATCAATCTAAAAATAACATTAGGAAAGAAGATACCTGTTACTTAGTTGAGGGTTATACAGATGTTATTTCATTATTTCAAATAGAAATTAATAACGTGGTTTCTTCCTCTGGAACGTCATTAACTAATGAGCAGATTAAGTTAATATCACGCTATACTAAAAATATAACAATACTCTTTGATGGAGATAAAGCCGGGATTGATGCCTCTTTAAGAGGTATGGATTTAATTCTTGAAAATGATATGAATGTAAAAATAGTTTCTTTCCCTGAAGGTGAAGATCCTGATAGCTATTCTAAAAAAGTTGGCAAAGATAAATTTTTAGAATTTATTAAATTAAATGAGACTAATCTCATCAACTACAAAATAAATCTTCTAAATAATAAATATAAAGATGACCCAGTAAAAAAATCAGAAATGATTTTTGATATTGTTAGATCAATTTCTAAAATTCCAAATTCAATAAAAAGGTCTGTATTCCTCAAGGAAGCAAGTAACTTATTAGACATAAATGAACAAGCGCTTATATCTGAAATGAATAAGTTATTAATTGGAAAAGAAAATAAATTTTCTCCAACTAACAATCTTATTAAAGAGGAGAAGAAAGAAGATAATAAAACTATCACTTCAGCTATTAACTTTTATGAGAGAGAGTGTGTAAGGATGCTTGTTAATTATGGAACCACAGATTTTGAAGTTATTGGGTTAGACAGAAAATCATTTATTGATTATTTTCTTAATGAGATAGAGGATGTTGAATTTGAGAATAAAAATTATTTGGAAATTATTGAGGTCTTTAAAAGGGAGTTTAAAAAAGACAAAATTATTGATATTAATTATTTTTTGACTGATGAGTTTGCTGCCTTGAAAGATGATATAATTGATTTATCAGCTAACAAATATGAAATTAGTAAACAATGGAGAGATAAATTTAATATCCATGTATCAGAAGAGACAGACTCTCTTAAAAAAACTACGTATACCAATATACTTAGATTAAAATTTAGATTAATCCGAAAGATGATAAATGATAACATGCAAAATTTAAATACTTCTGATAAGGTAAATGTAGATGAAGAAACAATAAAATTGCATAATAAACTAAAGTCAGCTGAAATTGATATTGCAAAAAAATTAGGTAATGTAACATCCGTATGAAAAATAAATTAAATACTATTCCTGAAGCTATTGAAGCTATAAAGAAAGGAGAAATTATTATAGTAGTTGACGATGAGTCAAGAGAGAATGAGGGTGATTTTGTATGTGCTTCTTCAAAAGTAACTGCTGAAATAATAAATTTCATGGCTAAAGAGGGTAGAGGTTTGATTTGTTGTTCCCTAGAATCAGATAGATGTAATGAATTAGGTTTGGACCTTATGGTTGGTAAAAATACTGACGTATATGGTACTTCTTTTACAGTTTCTGTGGATTTAAAAGGGAGCGGGGTTACTACAGGAATTTCTGCTTCAGATAGATCAAAGACTGTTAGTGCGCTTGTAGACTCTAAGATAGAAGCATCCAATTTCTCTAAACCAGGCCATATTTTTCCGTTGAGATCAATTGATGGAGGTGTATTAAGAAGAGCTGGACATACTGAGGCATCTGTTGATTTACCAAAGCTTGCGGGACTATATCCATCTGGTGTTATATGTGAAATTCTAAATGAGGACGGAAGTATGGCTAGGTTAAACAACCTTTATAAAGTTGCTGATAAACATGGTTTAGTAATTATATCTATTAAAGATTTAATTGAATATAAAATTGAAAGAGAATCGTTAATTGAAGAAAAAGAAACTGTTGATTTACCTACTGAGTACGGGAATTTTAAATTAATTTCTTTTGAACAAAAAGACACAAAAGATATTCATCTTGCTTTGAAAAAAGGAGAATGGACTAAAGAAGATGAGGTATTGGTAAGAGTTCATTCATCATGTGTGACTGGTGATATATTAGGTTCTCTTAGATGTGACTGCGGGTCTCAACTTCAAAGGGCTTTAAGAATGATTGATAAAAAAGGTCAAGGCTTAGTATTGTATATGAATCAGGAGGGAAGAGGTATTGGCTTAATAAATAAACTCAAAGCATATGTACTTCAAGAGCAAGGTTATGATACTGTTGAAGCTAACCACAAACTAGGTTTTAAAATGGATCATAGAGATTATGGGGTTGGCGCTCAAATACTTAAAAGTTTAGGAATTGAGAAAATTAATTTATTAACAAATAATCCCAAAAAGAGAGTAGGGTTAATTGGTTATGGATTAAAAATTATAAAAAATACAGCAATAGAAATAGAACCTAACTCGTTTAATAAAAAATATCTTGAAACCAAACGTGATAAAATGGGACATGAAATATTAAAGCATAAGCATTAATGATTAGACTTTTCTTTTTTTTATTTTTTATTTCTAATGTTATATACTCTCAAAAGTTCCCAAGTGATATTTGGCATAAAGGTTTATTAGTAACTAATGACGGAGATACTATAAAAGGAAATCTTAAATACGATTTTGAATTGCAATCTATACAATTAGATGACGGGGAGACTCTAAAAGCATTTAATGTTAATAATTTGTTTTTCTTCGAAATATATGATGAGACAATCAGGGATTATAGACAATTCTATTCCTTATTAT
>JAYNOQ010000123.1:0-2966 GCA_038113315.1 Flammeovirgaceae bacterium
ATAATTCATTTAAAATAAAAAAATCAATAAATGAATCTTCATCTATATATTTTCTAAAGCCATTATTTGGATCTTTAAACTTATCTGAAGCAAGAGATGATTCAAATTCATAAAAATAATTTTTAATATAATTTTTTTGATTTGCATGAATTTCACCAGGTTTCGGGTATTCGTAATTAAAATTTACTCTAATTTCTCCATTTTCATTTCCAAAAACATCAAATTGTGATTGAAACGAATTATACTCTGTATAACTCCCATCTTGCATATCACTTTTATCTATCTTAATAATGTATCCACCAGAAATGGATTCATTATCAAGATCTTCATTTTCAAGTTTTGAAATATTAATTCTATTCTTATCTCTTTTTAGTTTTTCCATAAATATATAAAGTCCTTTATACTCATAATTTATAGTTAACTCTACAAATTCGGTTTTAGTAGTGTACCTTCCCATCTCATTGGAGAGCTCATAAATTAATTTATTTCTAATTAAAGACTTATCACTAAAAGGTCCGTAAAGTATCCAATCTTCTTCCTCTGGAAATCCAATAAGGGCTACATCTAAATCATTATACCCTTTGTCCCAGGTTTCAAATCCGTATGATTTCTTATCAAAGTATTGAGAGGATTCTCCTCTTATCTCTATTCCAATGATTCCCTCATAAAAAATGGAGTCATCTCTTTTAATAGTTAAAGCTGCTGGAACTTTAGGTTCATCTACAATCTCTCCCTCAGGTCCCACACCTAAAGTTAGAATATCAAAATCATAAGATTTAATGCAATCTTCACAGAATTGATTACTACTTCCAGTTGAGTCAATATTATTGTTATTATTTGAGTTATCTGTTATTGTATCAACACTATTACATGAGGAAATTATTGAGATAAATAATAAAAGTTTTAGTATATCTTTCATCATATAATATTATGTTTGAAAGAAACAAAATTAAATGAAATTCTTAAGAAGAATATATGAACTTAATAATAAGGATTCATCTTTTATCTCCTCATTATTAAAAAAAATAGCTCTTATTAGCATATCATTGGGTTTATTCTCTGTAATTATATCATCATTTATTCTTGATGGATTCAAGAATGAAATAAAAAATAAAATATATAGTTTTTCTGGTCACTACGATATCTCTAGCTATAGTAATGGTTTAAGTTTTAAAAACTCTCCTCTCAATTTAAATGATGGTGTTAGTTTAAATTATAAAAATCTTGATATAATTGAATCAGTCCACCCTTACATTTTAAACTCAGCACTTTTTCAAGGTGAAAAAAATAATATTGAGGGTGTTATTTTCAAGGGTGTAGATAAAAGTTTTATTACTAAAATTGAGTCTTTTATTGATAAATATAATGATGATATTGATTTTAGTGAATCTGTTATAATAAGTAGTGATTTGTCAAAAAAGTTATTTATTGATGTAAATGACACCCTAACAATATTTTTTCCCAATGATCCTCCAGTATTTAGGAGACTTAAAGTAAAAGGAGTCTTTTCTACTGGATTAGAGGAGATTGATAATTTAGTTGCTTTTGGTGATATTCAGTTATCACGGAAAATTTATAAGTGGAATGAGCAAAATGCATCTGGAATTCATGTTTTTGTTAAGAATTATGAAGAAGATTCTACCTCTACCGATAAGATAAAATCTATATCTTCTTATGATGAATATATTCAATCTACAAAATCAAAATATGTTCAGATATTTGACTGGCTAACTTTGCTTGATAAAAATGTCATTATTTTTTTCATTATAGTTGTAATTGTTGCATGCTTTAACATGTTATCAATGGTTTTTATTATCATAATGGAAAAAACATCTTTAATAGGGACTTTGAAATCTTTTGGTGCCAGAAAAAAATTAATTTATTCAATATTCTTTAAGACAGCTTTTAACTTATCAATAAAGGGTGTTGTTGTAGGTAATATTTTGTCGCTTATTTTTTATTTAATTCAAAATGAGTATAAGATTATAAAACTCAATAAATCGATTTATTATCTAGATTTTGTTCCTGTTGATTTAAATATTATAAATATTTTATCTATTAATATTATTTTAATAATAATGATTATTATTTCTATTTATATACCTATTTTCTTTTTAAATAGGATTAGAGTAATAAATTCGATTAAGTTTAGTTAGCTTTTGTAGTTCTTGAATAGACTAACTATTTTCATATAGATCACACCAAAAAAAGCTTCCCCTGGAATATTTAAAGACATTTTAGATTCTCCTATCTCTCTATCTTTAAAGATAATAGGTATCTCTTTAATTTTATAACCTAGTTTACTTCCTATGAATTTTAACTGAATTTGAAAAGCATAGCCTTTAAAATAGATTTTATTTTTTGTTATGCTACTTAGAGCCTTGAAGTTATATCCATTAAATCCACCAGTAGAATCATTAATTTTTAGTCCTGTTATTAATTTTACATAATAATTAGCAAAGTAAGAAAGAAGTAACCTTGATAATGGCCAATTGATAACAGTTATACCTTTAATATATCTCGATCCAATGACAATATCTGATCTCTTAGATTTTAATTCTTCATATAACTCAATCAACTGATCTGGATTATGAGAACCATCACAATCTAGTTGAAAAATATATTCATATTTTAATTCTAAACATTTTTGAAAACCTTCAATATAAGCTGTTCCTAATCCATTTTTTCCTTCTCTTCTAATTAACATCAAATTGTATTTATATGAATTCTTATCGATAACTTTCTGTACGAAATCACCTGTTCCGTCAGGTGAGTTATCGTCTACAACGACTACATCAAAGTCATATTTGAGATTTTCAATTTTTTTTAATGTTATCTCAATATTACCTATTTCATTGTATGTTGGAACTACTATAACATTTTTGCTCATACTTAAATCATGAAAATAAATTCAAACATAATCTATTAAATATTATGAATATAAACCTTTTAATTTAATTTTTGTA
>JAYNOQ010000124.1:0-2947 GCA_038113315.1 Flammeovirgaceae bacterium
GTTAGTAGAAATATTATTTTTTTCATTTTTTAAATATTGAAAACAAGAAATTTTGAGTTGTATTAAAGGGGGTTTTATGATCAATTGTAAAAGATTCTATCATTTTAAATTCTGGATTGAATATTTTTTTCAATGATTCAGGGGAGTATCTAGAAACATTTAATCCACTACATTTTTCTGGACCGTTTTGTGAAAAAGTTCCTAGGATTAAATAACCTCCCTGAACAATATTTTTTAAAGCAACTTGTTTATATTTCTCTACATCTTCTTTTGAAATTAAAAAATGGAAGACTGCCCTATCGTGCCATATCGAAAAATTCTTTTCTGTATTAAAATCTAAAACATTTACCACATGCCACTCTACCAAATCTTGTTTGTTTCCAAGTGAAATTTTGGATTTAGAACATGCTTCTTGTGAAATGTCCAAATATGTTAAATCTTCATATTCATTCTCTATTAAGTTTTTTAGAATTCTACTTCTCCCACTTCCAATATCAATAATAGAAACTGAATTATTCTTAGAATACTTTTTTATTAGATCAATTGAGGTTTTGGGATATTCTTGAAACCAACTTACACCATCCTCATTTTTGGAAGAATAAATGTTTTCCCAATGTGATTTTAAATCCGAATTCATAATTTTGCAATTACAATTTAGAGAAAACATATGAATTTTTTTGACAAATATTTTTTTGGCTATTTACCAGAAAAATTAAGAAATATCATCCGGGGAGTTTGTTTGATAGTTCTGCTTTTCCTCATTTTTGAACTAGCAATCACATTTGTATTTGTTATGATTCTAATTGCAATAGTTTCAAGAATTTTACAAAAAATATTTTTTTAAACTATTGAAATCTTCTTAATATACTTTTTGGTAATAAATTTTTATTTAATGTCCATTTTACAAATAGCTCATGGGAATTTTGAACTTTAGGCACAAAATTCACCACAGGTCTGTCAACAGTATAACCAACTATAAAATTGTTGAAAACCTTGAAAGCTGCTAAAAAATTCCATGAGCTATACGTATCGTAACCTATACCCAAATCAAATGAATCATAAAATCTAGATATAACTGAAAGATTGCCGTGTCTTTTAACTCCTCTTACCCATTTCATTAACATAGTTGATTTTAGCACTACATCATTTGAAATTTGATTGACATATCCAAAAGTAAGATAATGATGTGGTCTCTCATTTGCCAATCTTAAATTGTCAGAGTTCACTTCATAATGATCTGTTTTAAACATTTGAGGTATTGCAAAACCAGCAAATATTTTTTCAGAAACATAATGAAATCCGAAGCCTAAGTTTGGAACAAAATTGTTGTCAATATTGTCCATAATAAGAGGATCCTCAGGGTTATATATATCAAGTAATGAAAAATTTACATCCATATTATTTACTGAACCCTTTAAACCAAAAGAAAGAAAAGAATCATCATTAAATGGTACAGCATAAGAGATATTTAATGCAAAATTATTTTCAACTGTAGGACCAATCTCATCATTTGTAATATTTAGCCCCCAATTAATTTTTCTAATATCTCCCTTAGATTGAAATGAGAAATTTGCAAATGTTGGTGCACCATCTAATCCTACCCATTGGGATTTGTGACTTAGAAATATTTCGGGTGAAAATGAAGTTCCAGTGTATGCTGGGTTTATAGCTGAAGGGTTATAAGTATACTGGGAAAAGATTGCATCTTGTTGTGAATTCCCAATAAATGAGCTTAAAACAAAAATCGATATAATAAATAATTTTTTCATTTTCATATTAATATGTTAAATAGATGAATCCTTTAATATTTTTCATTTCATTATTAATTTCATAAGAGAATGAATAATAATATGTTCCCGCTGGTAATTTTAAATTCGTTTTATTAGAATCTCCTTTAAAGAATTGACCATTAGTTCCATAACCTTGAACTCTGTAAACAATTTGACCCCATCTATTAAAAATGACTAATTGATTATTTGGAATCTTCTGTACATTTCTAATTGTTAATACATCATTGTATGAGTCTCCGTTTGGACTTACAAAATTAAAGATCTGAATATCATCATCACCTTTTGATGAATTATTTGAACTTGGCTCTAAATAATCTGGAATACCATCCCCATCAGAATCATAGGCATCAAAAGGACTACCGTCACCGTCTGGATCTGAATTTTCATCTCTAGTTTTTATACCATCTCCATCATCATCATCATCTTGATAATTGTATAAACCATCGCCATCAGTATCTTCTCTCAATTCAGCTCCATTGAGAATTCCATCATTGTCACAATCTAAATTGTTCCAAATGTTTATACCATATTGATAGGTTTGGCTGAAAATATTCAATGAACATGGCTCATTAGGATCAGTTCCGTCAGATACTTCCTTAGAATCAATAACTCCATCTTTATCAGAATCTGGATCTAGGGGATCTGTGTTTGTATTCTTAACTTCATCATAATCCGTCAATCCATCACCATCAGAATCTGGATTTAAAGGATCTGTTTTTGTTTCTACAAGCTCTTCATAGTCTGTAAGACCATCACCATCAGTATCAGGGTTTAATGGATCTGTTTTGTATATATTAATCTCTTCTTCATCAGAAACTCCATCACCGTCGTCATCAAGATCACACTCATTTCCTAACCCATCGCCATCAGTATCAAGTTGATCAGCATTAACTGTAAGAGGGCAATTATCATCAACATCAAGAACACCATCCCCATCGTCATCTAAATCACAAGCATCGCCTTCACCGTCGCCATCAGTATCTAATTGATCTGGGTTTACTACATATAAACAATTATCTTCCGTATCAAATACTCCATCTCCATCAGAATCTACATTTATAACTTCAATAGTTACAGTTGAAGAATTAGAATCTATTGTTCCATCATTTGAGACATAATCAAATGTATCAAATCCAACAAAGTTAAAGTTTGGAGTA
>JAYNOQ010000125.1:0-2936 GCA_038113315.1 Flammeovirgaceae bacterium
AAGAATATCCAGGAAATTTTGATGGCCTTAAAGTTCATTCATCTGGAAATATTTTCACAACAGGTCCAAATGGAATATTAGTTCTTTCAGAAAATGGAAAGTTATTAGCTACTATTAAATTTAATGACATGTTAACTAATTGTGCATTTAATACTGATGAAAGCTATTTGTATGTAACAGGTTTTACATCTATTGCTCGTATATCTTTAAAGATTAAAAAATAGTGATTTAGATTTTTGACATCAATTATGAAACTATTACCATATTTATTTCTTTTATTGATTTCTATGTGTGAAAAAACTGAATTTCAAAAGAATTCTGAAAATATTGAAGGTCAATATATTTTGCAAGATGTAAGTTGTTTTTGTTATTTTGACAACTATGATTTTACTAAAAATCAACTTTGGTTTTTTCCAAAAAAAAATCTTTTAATAAGTAAAGGAGATATTAATGATGGAATTAATCTTACTAATCCCAATAAACCTTATGAATATCAAATTTACAACGGTATACTAACTTTAAACGAAATTGATAAAGAATACACAATTGAGCATGATGAGGAAAAAATAATTCTTTCATATATTGATAATCCTGCTATTGCTGACGATGAAATAACTTATGTCTTTAAAAAAGGGAATTCAGATAATGACTGTGTAGAACCAAGCAATATTTCAACACAAATTGCTTGTACAAAAGAGTATGATCCAGTTTGTGGTTGTGATGGATATACTTATTCTAATCCTTGTGTTGCAAAAAATTATGGTGGAGTTAATTCCTTTAAAATGGGTAAATGCTCTGATTAATGAGTTAGGTTTTTTAAAAAATTAATTTAGTTTTATCTAGTTAATAATCCTCTTGACATTAAAGAATAAAAAACTATTTGTTCTGAATTTACTTAAATAGTTCTTATTTAAGATTTTTATGCGCTTGTGGAATATATTTATTTAACATTTTGTATAAATTATTTAAAAATTATTGTCATGAAAAAAAATATTTTATTTTCTTTCCTTTTATTACTTGTTCTTAATTCTTGTGATACTGATTCAATTCATGAAATCAGTAATGTTACGGTAGATACTGATGATACTAATGTTTTTGAGGTATCTCAGATTGATATGTCAGATTTTTATGTCTATACTGATGAAAGTGAAATCATTACTGGAGCTAGAGGATCTATCAATAACCAATCATTAAAAAATTGTTACACCATGAAAAATCTAAATAGACTTTTGAAAAATGATAAAGGTCTTGAAAAGAGAATGTATGATATTGAATTTAAAACTCGAAATCTTTTAATGAGAAATAACTTCAAGCCTGGCAAAGGTAATGGTGGTGGAAACGGTGGAGGCAACGGCAATGGAGGTGGTGGAGGAACCGATCCAGGTCCAACACCAATAACTGGAGTTGTAAATATTCCGGTAGTTGTTCATGTACTATTTAGCAATCAATCTCAGAATTTATCTGATTCTCAAATTGCTAGTCAAATACAGGTACTAAATGATGATTTTAATGCAAGAAATTCCGATGTTTCTATGGTTCCTTTTGAATTTTCTGGGGATGTTGGTAATTCTGAAATTGAATTTACTCTTGCTCAGGTAATTAGAAAAGAAACTTCTGTTTCAGCATTTGGAACAAATGATGCAATTAAGTTTTCTAGTCAAGGGGGTTCTGATGTTGTTTCACCAGAAACTTATTTAAACATTTGGGTTGGAAATATTGGCGGAGGAATTTTAGGATATGCTCAATTTCCTGGTGGTAGCAGTTCTACTGATGGGGTCGTTATCGGGACAAATTATTTTGGAACAAGCGGTACAGCAACGTCTCCTTTTGATAAAGGAAGAACAGGAACTCACGAAGTAGGCCACTGGTTAAATTTAAGACACATATGGGGAGATGGAAGATGTAAAAGAGATGATTATGTTGCTGATACCCCTAATTCTGATCGACCTAACTATAGCTGTCCTAGCTATCCTACAGTCCACTGTAGATCCAATGATATGACAATGAATTATATGGATTACACTAATGATGCATGTATGTATATGTTTACAAATGGACAGAAGGATAGAATGAGAGCATTATTTGTTGAGGGAGGTGCTAGAGCTAGTTTTTATACTCCATAAATTATAGTAATTTCATTTTTTATTTTGTATAAGAGATGATTTTAAAGCTATTCATATGTTTAGTTATTTCTTTTTCTAATTTTCAGAGTAATGAGGAATTTTATAAGTCTAATTCTGAAATTGTTAGTGTAGAATATATAGCTGAAACAAGAGGATCATCTATAAAGATTATAGTTTCTTCTAATAAAATCATCTACAATAGACAGAGTTTTAAAATTAGTTCTAAAAATTGGAAAAATATTTTAAAAGATGTTAAAAAAATACCTTTAACTAAATTAGCATCGCTTGATGTCCCTTCAGATAGAAGATTTTCGGATGCAGCTATGCATGCCAAAATTATTGTCAATACAACTAATTCTAAATACATTTCATCTGATTTTGATCATGATAATCCCCCAATTGAATTAATCGATTTAATTAATTCAATTCAAGATTTAATTGAAAATTAGATTTATTTATAATTAAATTTGAATATGTCTTTTTATGTATCAGATTTTATCAAAATTGCCTTAAACCAAAAAATTTCGTCAAGTAGAAAGGAATTGTTATCTCAAATTATCGAATACATAAAAAGTAAAATTGAGAATAAACAAGAAATTAATTTAAATTTTATTTGTACACATAACTCAAGAAGAAGTCAATTATCACAAGTTTGGGCAAAAGTGGCTTCTGTTTATTATGGTATTGAAATGAATTCTTATTCAGGTGGAGTTGAGGTTACTTATTTTAATGAAAGAGCTATTGATTCATTAGTTAGGAGTGGATTTTCTATTTTATTTGAAAATTCAATAAACCCAAAATATGAAATAAGTT
>JAYNOQ010000126.1:0-2908 GCA_038113315.1 Flammeovirgaceae bacterium
ATATTAATTCTATAAAAATATTGCCCAGCTGAGAGTCTTACCTTAAACCTATTTGTAGATATACTAAATGTGTGTTCTCCTCTTTGTAAAACACCCTTGTGAACTACATCAATGTGTCTTCCCAAAATATCAAAAACATCAATTTGTAAAGTATAACTTTGTTTAATTCTTAGATTTAGATCAACATTATTTTTTGAATTTGAATATATTGGATAATGATAGTTAATTAAAGAATCAATATCAATAGTTTCTTTATCGCTACAGCTAAATCCAAGACCCAATATATCATAATCATCACCAAGCATAGCTTTATCAATAAAATTTTTATCGCCACATAACCAATCAGTTAAAATAGTTTGATAAACCGACCTAAAGTCAATGTTGTAAGACAAATTGCCAAGCCTATCTAATTCGGAAAGACTTGGATGATTTCCAACGATACCACTTCCAAGTAATGGTGGTCCAAAAAGTAAAACTGGAGCGGATGTTCCATGATCAGTTCCATTAGATCCATTTTCATGCACAGTTCTTCCAAACTCTGAAATAGTCATTGTTAAAACTCTATTATCAATTCCCTCATAATTAAGATCATCATAAAATATTTTGAGAGAACTTGACAATTGCTGCAAAAGTTCTTGGTGAGTATCAGTTTGATTTCCATGTGTGTCAAACCCCCCTAATGTAACCATGTAAATTTTTGATCCTAAATCACCCTTAATAAGTCTAGATATTAACCTTAGTTGATTATCTAGGGATGAATCAGTGTATCCATTATAGTCATTAGAATTATTGTATGCATCATTTATAACTCCAGCATATGCATATGTTGTATTACTGACTCTTCTCAAATACTGAATTTGTTCTCCTAAAGTACAGTCAGGTAATTCATCTGTTGAATAATATTCTCCTCTTTCTGCAACTTTTTCTAATCTCTTCTGACTAGCTACGGCGAATGCATGATTTACGTCTTTACCTTTAAAAATTTTGTTACTTACGCTACCAATTTGAATTGCTATTGGCTTTTTTGGGGGATTTATTAAATGATCAAAATATTTTTCATCATAAAATCTTCCAAGCCATCCTGAACTCATATTTGATTTTTCATCTGACGCAGAAGCCCAAATATCACTTGATGTAAAATGTGATAAGTTTTGATCAGAATAGCCAACACCTTGCACTACCTTCATACTTCCATCATTCCAAAAATGTTTTAGTTTTTCCAAACTTTTAGGCATAGAAAGTTTATCTGTTAAAGTTACAAGATCATTTTTTTTAATATGTAATGTTGGTCTTTTAGTGATATAAGTATCATACTGATCAACAGGTACAATAGTGTTTAATCCATCATTACCTCCCTTAAGTCTCACTAAGACTAAAATTCTATCAGAAACAGAACTATTCAAGGAATTAGAGAGTAATTGTGATTCTAATACAGAAACTGTACCTCCACCTAAAGAAATCGATCCCATACCAGCGATTCCTAAAATTTTTAAAAAACCTCTTCTATCCCATTCAGAGTGTTCTTTTAAGTGTTGAATAGAATTCTGTTTTTTATTCATTTCAATTGATATTCTGGTAATTTGAGTATAAACATTAACAATAAACATGTTTGATAAGATGCAGAATCATAATCTAAGTTCCATGTTCCGTCTGAAAAGTAAATATCTGGTAAATCATTTTTAAATACTTCAATACCATCAAAAAGATCTTGCTTATTAATCTCATATTCACATAATAAAAATCTAAAAAAAGATTTAACAATTATTTCAGGGTTTGTTTCATCAATTGGAACTAATTTTTTTAATAATTTCCTAAATTGTTCTTGATCACTTTTCCAGTACTCCCATATCATCCATTCAGTCCATTCCCATCTTACAGGAAAAGTTCCTGTAGAAATCCAATCGTGATTTCCTTTCCATCCAGCAACATCAACAGGTTGTAAAATTTCTTGGCCCATAGTTATTGTTCCGTACAAAAGAAAATCATCAAAATCAAAATCATCCAGTAATGAAAATTTAAGTTGATTATGTATGGAACAAAGTAAATCGATTGGTTCTTTTATTAAAACACTTCTATTATATGAATCAAAAAAATGTTCACTTTTGAACAACTTTCTTAGAAGCAGTTCTAAATTAAATTCTGATTCAATAAAAAACTTAGATAATTTTTCAATAAAATCTTCGTCAACAGATGGATTAACAAAATGAGTATATATTTTAGAGCAGATAAACTTTGAAATCAACTCTTTTTTTTCTTCAAATAGTATCTCAATAACATCCTGATAACCCCAGTTGCCAGAACGATCAAAAATAGTTTTTTCACCATCGTCAAACCACTTTTCATTAAATGATATTGGACCTTGATCAACTCTAGAATTAAATCCTGTTAAAGCTCTTGATGTTTCTTTTATATCATTCTCAGTATAACCATTACCTTCTCCCAAAGTAAATAATTCATATAATTCTCTTGAATAATTATCATTTGGAGCAACATTTTTATTTTCGTAACCATTCAAATACATTAGCATTGCATCATCAAGACCTATTTCATAAACAAAATCTTTAAAATTCCCCAAAACATTTTTTTGAATTGTATTGTAATATCTGAAAGCATATGCGGGATGACTATATCCAGAATATTGAGTTACAAAATGATTTGACCAAAAAACAGTTAATTTTTCTCTGAATCCGTTATTAAACACATCATTAAAGAAGATCCTTTGATGATCGCGAAAAAATTCAAACCGATTTTTTCCAGAATTTTTAAAATCTGTAGAAGTCCAGTCAGCCCAACCTGGATCAGCTGTAACTTCTTTTGAAAGCGCTTCATCTATAATTTTATCTACAAGGTCACTAGGACTAAATTTTAGATACTGACTCATTAAATCATAATCTACAGAGTAACCTAG
>JAYNOQ010000127.1:0-2859 GCA_038113315.1 Flammeovirgaceae bacterium
ATTTTTAATTCAAATAATGGCTTAACAAATGTTAAGTTACACTTTACTTCTCAAAATCTTTTTAATGATGAAAATGGTGGACTTGATCCTGATAGTATATATTTTTTTGAACAAGCACCAGATTATTTTGTTCTAGATGAATCTGGTAACCAAATTCAAAATGATGATGGAACTTATGAAATGATATATTATGATGGTTATCTTGATAGATCTAGACTTGGTCCAAATATAATTGCATCTGGTAGTTTATACTCAAAAAGATTTTTTACAGACATCTCAAGGGTAATTATAAATAAAGATGAAAATAATACATCTTTAATTTTTGGTTATCAATTTACTCATGAGTATAAAAAACTAAATTTTAAAGAAAATAGAGGTGGGAGATTTTTTGGTGATTTTTTTTCTGTTGATCCTGAAGATAATTCGATTAATGATTTGTCCAGATTTATTTTTGATGAGAATATTTTTTATCTAAAATCTAATTTGAATAAACTTGGTATAATCCATCTGCAGTTCAAACAAATTAAATGGAAGAACACTTATCAAATTGAAAGTGATTTGGATTTAATCGACATGTTAAATCCTAAGCAATCTAAAATTTCAATTAATTGGAAAAAAGATTTATCAAATCTCAGTTTGTATTTTGATTTTGACAACTCATTAAAAGATTCTTTTAAGTCGAATAAAATTGAATTAGGAATTGAAGGAAATTTTTTAAAAAATTTCAAATTTGCTATTTCTGGTTCACAATTTGAGAGATCTCCAAACTTTAATTTTATTTTACACAGGAGTCAATATGAAAGTTATAATTGGTATAACGATGATCTCATTGATGAAAAAATATCTAAAGTATCTTTGGATATTTCTTATAAAAATTATGTCAATTTAAGTGGTGAGTATAATATAATTGACAACTTTACTTTCTTTAGAGAATCAGCCAATCCATTATTTGGAGAATTTGATTTTTTTAGAAGGGCTATTCCTAATCAATCAATAAATGAAATTAAATATTATAAGGTTAAACTATATAGTAATATTCCTATTGGAAAGTTTTCAATAATTAACACTGCTCAATATCAAAAAAAAGATCAGATTGTTGAAACTGGCGAGCTATCTGCAATTAATGTTCCAGAGTGGATAACAAGAAATACAATTATGTATTCCTCTAAATTATTTAATAGATCTCTTGATATACAAACTGGTGTGACATTTAATTATTTTACGAAATTTTGGGCAAATTATTATAATCCACTTATTTCTGAGTTTGTTGTTCAGAATTATAAAGAAATAGGTGAGTTCCCAAGATTTGATCTATTCTTTAATGCTAAGATTCAGCAAACTAGAGTTTTTATTAAAGTAGAACATTTAAATAGTTCTTTCTCAGGATACGATTATTACTCTGATCCATTTACTCCATATAGGGACCTTTCTGTTAGATTTGGTTTAGTATGGAATTTTTTCCAATAATAAAATGAAAAATTTTAATGTTATAGGGGTTATGTCAGGAACTTCATTAGATGGTGTAGATATTATCTATGTTAAGTTTATTCAAAATGAAAGTTGGAGTTTTAAGATAATTAACTCAAAAACATATAAATATGAAGATTCAATAGCTGACATACTCAATGACATATCAAAAAAGAGTCTTGAAGAGATCAAAGAGATTGATGTTGTATATACTAAAAAGTTAGCTAAAATTATTAATGGGTTTATTGACGAATTTTCCATAAATAAAATTGATTTTGTAAGTTCTCATGGACACACTGCCATTCATGATCCATCAAACTTAATAACTTATCAAATGGGAAATTTATCAACACTTTCAAAAGAAATTAATCAAAAAGTTATCTGTGATTTTAGAGTTCAAGATGTAAAACTTGGTGGTGAAGGTGCTCCTCTTGTTCCAGTTGGTGAAAAATATTTATTTCATGAATATGATTCATTTATAAATCTAGGTGGGTTTGCTAATATTTCAAATCATAAAGGGGAAAGTTTGATTGCTTATGATATATGTCCAGTTAATATCGTACTAAATAATCTATCAAAAAAAATTGGAAAAGACTTTGATGACAAGGGATCTATTGCTTCGTCAGGAAAACTTATTATAAATCTTTATGAGGAATTGGAAAAATTAGAATACTATCAATCAAGCCCACCTAAGTCATTAGGAATTGAATGGGTAAATGAAAATATATTTCCATTGATTAATAAATATTTTGATTACCCAATAGAAGATTTACTAAATACCTTATCAAATCACATTGCAAATCAAATTTCAAATAATTTTAAAGATATAGATAAAGTTTTAGTTACAGGTGGTGGAGCATATAATGATTATTTAATTGATATAATTAGATCAAAAACAGATTCTGAAATTATAATTCCATCGAAAAATATAATTGAATTTAAAGAGGCTTTAATTTTTGCATTTTTAGGAGTCTTGAGATATCTAAATATCAATAATTGCTATTCTTCAGTAACAGGTGCATCAAAAGATCATTGTTCTGGAAAAATTTTTTTATTAAATTAGACGTTTACCATAAATCAAACATATGAAAAAAACATATCTACTTATTTTATCACTGATCTCATTAAATATAAGTGCACAAAATATTACATGGCAGAATGTTAATATAAATGTTCCATTTGAAAATACAGATTCTGTATATAATCTAATTGATGGGTTTTATTCTAATATTCAAATACCTGAAGGTGTTAGAGTTTCTCTATGGAGTATTGAATATAAAGGTTCAAGTGAAAAGGCTACTCATGTCTTAAATTTTGCTGGCTCAAAAGAGGCACTTGCTGAATTTGAATCCAGAAAATTAACTCCAGAATGGGATGCATATGTGTCAAAAT
>JAYNOQ010000128.1:0-2841 GCA_038113315.1 Flammeovirgaceae bacterium
TCAATTTTTAATCGTTTTTTTTATTTTAAGTTCTACCATTGATTTAGGTCAAGAGCAAATGTTCCATTAGAAGAGCCTTTAATTTTGTTATAACTTAGATCTTCTTGAATAAAGTAAGCATAATCATCCTCTGTATCATCTCCATAAACAAAGGTTTTCCCGTCTGGATATATACAAATAGCTGTATAATCTTCAGCGGCAATACCCTTACCTTCTATGGTTGAAATAAACTCTAAATGCCTACTCATTCTATTTCTAGAATCGTAATGAGTGTCAGTGATTATATTTTGCATGTAGGAGAGGCGTAAAAAATCAGTTTGAATTTTCTCCCCATCCCAAATATACTCACCAAGAATGGCCATCCCAGCGCTAGTCCCTCCAATAACTACACCCCTATTGATAGCACGTTGGAGAGCCTCTTGTATATAATTCCCTTTCCAATAATCCAAATACTTTTTTTGATTTCCACCCGCAAACCAAATAGCCTCAGCCTTATCGATTTTATTTTTGACATATTCAGATGTTGTTTGATCATGAAATACTATCGTTTCTACTGAATTGACTACAAAACCGAGTTCTTCAAATAAATATGTTTGATAACCATCGGAGCCAGATGCACGAAGAATTAAAATATCTCCGCCATTTGCTCTATCGAGAAACCACTTCATTGCTTCATCATTTTCTCGATTACCCCCCATCATTACAATCCCCCCTCTTGAGTTGGTGACTTTATCTTCTTCATTACCCAAAAAATACGATGTTAGGGTATCTGGAATAGTAACTTCATCTTCTGGATCATTGGTTTCACATGATGCTATGGTTAAGAAACACAAAAAAATATTTATGAAACGAAATTTTTTCTTCATATTCCGAAATTATAATTTATGATAAAGATTAAAAAAAATTATAGATAATTTAGTTGGATGCAACTTTGAATAATAGGGGGAAGTGTACTAATCCGATAAATATCTTTTTATTTTTTGATGAATTTATTCGTTATCAGATATGATTCTTTCATATCCATACATTTTTTTAATCTTACCGTCAACAATTTGAGCATCAAGAACTCTTTGTAAATTAGTCTCAGACTCACCTTCTCCAAATGAAACGTTTACCATAGTAGTTACCCAGTTTTCAGAAGGTTTATTTGCAAAATCAATATCGTTTGATATACACCATAATATTTCCCATTTTGCATTAGGGTTAGCCTCTAAAAACATATTAGAAAGTTTTGCATGCTCATCACTTCCTTTGATAAACATTCCATTTGGCGCAAAAAGTTCAATGTCATCGTGCTCTAACTTGGACACATCTTCAACTCTCCTTTCATTGTATGCGTCAAAAAATGCTTCCATGATTGCTACACCTTCTTGGCTTCCTCCATATATATTAACTTTACTGCCATCTTCTATCTCAAATCCAATTTTTTTGATTGGGGACTCAACTGTTGTAATATTTTGAGTACATCCTTGGACTATTAAAATTATTGCTATTATTAAATTAATCTTTTTCATATTTTGTTTTTTTGAATGATATAATGATATTGTTTTTAATATTTATTTAAAACTAAAAATAATAAATTATTATAAATCATGTTTTTAGAAAGGTCAATTAATCAGGAAGATAAAATAGGATGGATTGAGGTAATATGTGGTTCGATGTTTTCAGGAAAGACCGAAGAACTTATAAGAAGAATTAAAAGGGCTAAGCTTGCTAAACAAAAAGTTAAAATTTTTAAACCTAAACAAGACACAAGATACAGTAAGAAAAAAGTTACATCTCATGATAATAACTCTATCAAATCAAAACCTGTTAATTCCCCTGAGAAGATAATAGAACTTTCTGAAAAGTTTGATATAATTGGAATAGATGAAGCACAGTTCTTTGATGATAGTATAGTGGATGTATGTAATAACCTTGCTAATTCAGGCAAGAGAGTTATAGTTGCTGGGCTAGATATGGATTATAGAGGTAACCCGTTTGGTCCTATGCCAAATCTGCTTGCTATTGCAGAGTATGTTACTAAGGTTCATGCTGTATGTACAAGGTCTGGTAAAATGGCATCATATACTCACAGGACCGTAAAAAACGAAGATCTTGTTCTCTTAGGAGATACTCGTAGGTACGAGGCTCTTAGTAGGAGAGAATTTATAAAAGCTAAAAAAAAGAAAAAATAAATTACTATGTCTAAAGTTAAATCTTACGCTGCGCTTCGAGCAGATAAACCTCTACATCCACATGATATAAATAGAAGAGATATTAATCCAGACGATATAAATATTGAAATTTTGTATTGTGGTGTTTGTCACTCAGATATACATATGGCAAGAAACGAATGGAATAATACTTCAATATATCCAATGGTTCCAGGTCATGAAATTATTGGCATTGTAAAAGAGGTTGGGTCTACTGTTACAAAGTTCAAGGTTGGAGATAATGTTGGGGTAGGTGTTTATGTTGATGCATGTGAGAAATGTGATAACTGTAATTCGGGTAAAGATCATTATTGTGAAGAGGGAATAGTTCTTACATACAATTCTTACGAGTATGGAACAAAAAATATAACTTATGGGGGTTACTCAAAAAGTATTGTTGTAAAAGAGAATTATGTTATTAAGATTCCTGCAGGTATGGATATGGCTAAAGCTGCTCCTCTTCTATGTGCTGGTATTACAACATATTCCCCTTTAAGGCATTTTAAAATTAATAGTAATCATAAAGTTGGAATAGCTGGGCTTGGTGGCCTTGGACACATGGGACTAAAATTTGCCTCCTCATTTGGTGCTGATGTTGTAGTTTTTAGCACTTCAGATTCGAAAAAGGATGAAGCTTTTGAGATGG
>JAYNOQ010000129.1:0-2762 GCA_038113315.1 Flammeovirgaceae bacterium
CTCCTGATCAAAAAATCACCCTAACATCAAATCCATTTAATTGGATGGAGGCATCATTTTTCTATACTAATATACAAAATAGGTCTTATTGCGGGGTCGCATATGACCCAGTTTGTAAACAAGATTATAAAGATAAGGGTTTTAATCTAAAATTAAGGCTTAAAGAAGAGGGTATCTTTCCAGCTATTGCTGTCGGATTTAATGATATTGCTGGCACAGGATTTTATAGTTCAGAATATATTGTTGGCAGCTATGGCATTAATAATCTTGATATCCATTTTGGATTAGGCTTTGGGACTCTCAATTCTTCTAAACATGGAATTAAAAATCCGCTAGGGTATATAAATGATAGTTTTTTGGATAGACCCAAGGAGCTTGCTGATAAAGGTGGCCAGTTTCAGTTTAGTAGATATTTTTCTGGCCGAGAAGCATCACCTTTTTTTGGAATAGCATATAGCTTAAACAATAAAATCCTTTTTAAGGTTGAAAGGGATACAACAGCTCAAGATGCAAGAATAGAATATAAACGACCTTCATCTGATTATTCTTTTGGAATAGATTATGCAATTAGTGATAATTTTTCCATTGGATTATCTAATGAAAGGGGAGCTTACTCTTCTATAAAATTCATTTATAAAAACAATCCTAAATCATCAGTTAAAAAGTATAAATATCAAAAAGCATCAGATAACGACGATGGTGATAAGTACTCAAAGTTTATTAAAAATTTAGAAGAAAATGGTATAGGAGTAAATAAAATTTTAGAAACTTCAAGCTCAGTTGGTGTTGAATTGACTCAGTTTGTCCATCCTAACCTAGGCTTAATAGAAGAAATTATATCTTCCGCAGCAATTGATGCTGGAATTAATAAAAATATAAAAAAAGATTTAAAAGTAGCGGATTTAAAGGCAGTTTCAGAAATTGACAGTAATTTTGAAAAAAATTCAAAATTGATTTATGAGAGAAAAAAAACTAAAAGCTTTAATACCTCAACCGGTATTAAATTTAGACCATTTATTGCATCAAGAGAAGAGTTTTTTAAGGGTGCAATTCTTTTAGAAAACGATAGCGAATTTATTTTAAGAGATAATTTATTTTTTAATACAAATTTAAAGTACTCTATAGCAGATAATTTTGACGATTTAATATACCCTCCTGTAAATACTTTTCCTGCTCAAGTTAGGTCAGATATAAAAGAATATTTAAAAAATATGCATACAGAGGGCATATTAATTGGGAGAGCTCAATTAGATTATCATCTCACGCCAAAAAGGAACCATCATGTGATGATTACTGCAGGTATTCTAGAGGATATGTTCTCAGGTTATGGTTTTGAATATCTATATTTCAAGGGAAATAGCAATTATGCAGTGGGTTTTGAATTATTTGATGTTAAAAAAAGAGATTATAAATGGAAGTTCGGTACTTTAGATTATAAGAATGCAACTGGATCAATAAATTTTTATTATAGAAATTATGGCTACATACCATTTGATATGAAAATATCTTATGGTGAATATCTTGCAGGAGATGTAGGTTCAACTATTGAGTTTTCAAGAAGTTTTGAAAATGGCACAAAATTTGGAGTATTTGCATCATTTACAGATGTAACTTCAGAGCAGTTTGGAGAGGGTTCTTTTGATAAAGGAATATTTTTTAATATACCTATATACGGGAATTTCATAAACTATACTTGGAAACCATTAACTAAAGATCCTGGTGCAAAGCTTAATAGAAGAAATTCACTTCATGATTTACTTGTGAAGTTCAGGCCCATAAATTAAATAACCATACTTAAATGTATAAATGTATAAAAAAAACTACTATTATCAGTAAATTGAATGTAAAATCTCTACTATCAAGGATATTTGATATATATTTATAAGTATATTTGAGGTATATTTAACAATTAATTAAAGCTATAAATATAATATATCTTTAGTAGGGAAAAAAGTCATGACAAAAAATTTATATTTAACATTCTTATCACTAGTTTTTATTTCGTCTTCAGCATTTATACAAGCTGAATATGAATTTACAATTGAGCAAAGGCAGTTAGTAGACTCAATGACTATCGAGGAGCTTAAGGATAGAAAGCTCTTTATTGAAGGCAAAATTGTCGAACTTGAAGATGAGCAAGAAAATACACAAAACCCATCAACTAACAAAAACATAACTAATACGATTGCAGCACTAAATGCTGAGCTTGTGTATATTGTTGCTCTTCTTGTTGGTGCTGGTGCAATACTTTCTGATGGAGGTGAAATAGATGATGCTCCTGTAGTCAGAGACTTTACCCCACCTGTTATTACAATTAATGGAGATAATCCGGCAACAGTTGAGCTTGGCGGTACATACACAGACGCGGGTGCTACTGCTAGTGATGATAGTGGATCCGCCTCCCTTGTAACTTCTGGTACAGTCGATACTAATACTGTTGGTGCATATCAAATTAGCTATGTTGCAACAGATGCTGCAGGCAATATCTCTCAGGCTTTTAGAACAGTAAACGTTGTTGATACTACAGCTCCGGTCGTAACCGTTACTGGTGATAATCCGGTTACAGTAGAATTAGGTGACACATATACAGACGCCGGTGCTACTGCAACTGATTTATCCGGTGATGTTAATGTAGTTACAACAGGAACTGTTGATACAGATACTGTTGGTACATATACCTTAACTTACACATCAACTGATGCTTCTGGTAATGCTGGAACAGCTACTAGAACTGTTAACGTAGTTGATACTACAGCTCCGGT
>JAYNOQ010000130.1:0-2671 GCA_038113315.1 Flammeovirgaceae bacterium
AGAAAATATATAGATGAAGATTCATTTATTGATTTTTTTATTTTAAATGAATTATCAAATAATGTTGATGGTTATCGATTAAGTACATATCTCCATAAGGATAGAAATGAGAAGCTGGTAATTGGTCCAATCTGGGATTTTAACCTATCATTTGGAAATGCAGACTATTGTGGTGGAGAAAGGTATGATGTGTGGTGCTTTAAATTTAATGAAAGGTGTCTTGGCGATTACTGGAACGTTCCATTTTGGTGGAATAGACTTATGGAAGATGAACAGTTTGTAAGTAAACTCAAAGAAAGATGGAATCAGCTTAGAACAAATATTTTATCAGATAATAACTTAATTAAGTTAATCGATGAAAAGTATTCATTTTTGAATAATGAGTCAGATATCATTTATAAAAATTTCAATAGATGGAAAATATTTGGAATCTATATATGGCCTAATAGTTTTATAGGAAATAATTATTACGAAGAAATAGACTTTCTTAAAAACTGGATTAAAAACAGAACAAAGTGGTTAGATGAGTCTATAAACAATTTATGATGATACTTAGGATATTAAAGTACTTATTTTTCTCAATAATTAGTTTGTTAGCTATAACATTTGTAATTGTCTATTTAAATCTTGACTATGAGATGTATTCATTGAAAGCAAATCAAGAAAATTACTCAAAAAATATATGGGAAATTGATACTGATAGTTTGGCTGAAGAGCTAGTCAAACAAATGACTCTGGAAGAGAAAATCGATCAGATGTATGGTGAAAAAATGTATAAGTCTATACCCAAATTTTTTGGAAACTTTATTTTTAATCAGCGATTCCCACATATATATGTTGGACGAAATGAAAGATTGAATATACCTCCTTGGGTATTATCTGATGGACCTAGAGGTGCTAGGGTATTAGATAAAAAAGTAAAAGCTGTAACAACTTTTCCCGTGGCAATGGCAAGAGCAGCCTCGTGGAATACAAACTTAGAATATAAAGTGCATGATGTCATTTCTAAAGAAATGAGAGCAAATAAAACAAATTATGCAGCAACACCATGTATCAACTTATTAAGACACCCAAGTTGGGGAAGAGCTCAAGAAACATATGGTGAAGATCCATGGCTCCTTGGAGAATTTGGGGTTGCAGCTGTTAAAGGAATTGAGAAAAATAATGTAATGGCGTGCCCGAAGCATTTTGCATTAAATAGTATTGAGAATTCAAGATGGGTAATAGATGTTTCTGTAGATGAGAGGGCTCTAAGAGAAGTTTATTTACCACATTTTAAAAAAGTAATTCAGGAAGGTAAACCAGCATCAATAATGTCAGCATATAATAAGGTTAGAGGAAAATATAGTGGTAGTAATGAAGAACTATTGACTAATATTCTAAAGAAAGAATGGGAGTTTGATGGATTTATTTCAACTGATTGGATGTACGGGATTTATGACGGAGTTGAAGCAATAAATGCTGGATTAAATGTCGAAATGCCCTGGCAAGACGAGTACAGTTATGGTACTATTAAAGATGGATTGAAGGAAGGTAAAATAAAAGTAAAAGATATTGATGAACTTGTTCTTTCAACTCTAAAAACTAGATTAAAATATGCTTTTTCATATGATAGTTTAGATTATAATCACGAGTTGATATTGAATGAGTCGCATATAGATTTAGCTAGAGAAGTTTCTGAAGAAAGTATGGTACTCATAAAAAATGAAAATATATTACCATTTGAATTAGGAGAAAATTTAAAAATTGGTGTGATTGGTAGGTTAGCAGATACTGAAAATACTGGAGATTTGGGTAGTAGTAATTCTAATCCTCCATATGTAGTGACGCCATATGAAGGAATTAAAAACTATCATGCTAATAATAGTAACAAAGTTTATTTAGATAAAGCTGATAACATAAATGAATCTATAAAATTAGCTAAAGAGTTAGATCAAGTAATTTTAGTGGTTGGTTATGATTACTCTGATGAAGGAGAATATATAATGAGTAGAGGTCAGATGTTAAAGTCAGCAAAAGCTAAAAAATTAATAGGTGCAAAAGGCGTAGGTGGAGACAGATTAAGTTTGAAACTTAGAGAAGATGACGAAATTTTAATAAGAGAGATATCTAAAGTTAATGACAATGTTCTTGTAGTATATGTTGGTGGAAGTGCAATAGATATGAGCGGATGGGAGGATGATGTTCCATCTATTATTTTCTCTTGGTATTCAGGTATGGAGGGTGGAAATGCTTTAGCAAAAATTATTTACGGAGATGTAAATCCTAGTGGAAAATTACCTTTTACAATTGCTAAAAACGAAAGTGATTATCCTTATTTTAATCCTTACACTGACACAATTACTTATGGCTACTACCATGGATACTCACTATTTGAAAAATATAGAAAAGATATTGCATATCCTTTTGGACATGGATTAAGTTATAGCAAATTCAAGTATGAAAATTTTAATTTAGTTAATTATAACTCTAATGACTCAACATTAAATTTTAGTGTAGACTTAAGTAATCTTAGCAATATAGGCGGAAAAGAAGTATCTCAGCTATATGTTGGTTTTGAAAATTCAGAAATAGATAGACCATTGAAACTATTGAGAGATTTTAAGAAAGTTTATCTTGATGCAGGTGAAAAGAAATCTATTAATTTCAAAATAAATAAGAGTGACCTATC
>JAYNOQ010000131.1:0-2622 GCA_038113315.1 Flammeovirgaceae bacterium
TCCTTTGAAAAATGGATCATCCCAACCATTTTTTTTATAAGCTTTATATCCCTTATAAAACAACCATGAAAAGAATACTGATAATAATAAAATAAAAAAAATACCAAGCAGATCCATAAGATATAAATAAAAAATAGCCTTCCTATGAAGGCTATTTTGAATATTTATTCAACATAAGAAGCTTTAAAATCTAAAGTCTTTTTAACCATATCTAATTTACCGGTAGCTAAAATAAATTTACCATTGGAGAGATTATCAAAAGTATACAATTTGAAAATATCACCGTTTCTTCTATAAATTCCTCTTAAAATAGCTGTAGTTATTTCATCACCATTCTGAGTCCAAGCAGTTCCTGTAAATTCACCTTGTCCTGAAACATCAAGATCACTGGTAAATTCATAAGATAAGTATGCCCTACCATAAGGCCCTGCCTCACCAGAAGCTGTTACCTTATAAGTTTTTAAATCGTCAGTATACATCATGTCAACAATGAAGTTTGCCTCGAATAAACCATCTCCGTATTTAATATCTTGAGAAAATAAATTCATTGATAAAAATAGGATTGGTACAAAAAATATCTTTTTCATATTCTGTAAGTTTAAATTAATAAAGATTAAAGCTAATTATATAAATGAAAACAATCAACCTAAGATTTACGATATAAAAAAAAAGCCACCTTACCATAGGTGACTTTATGACTATCTATGATTTGCACCATAGAAATTAGGTGAACCCAAAATTAATTTAAAAAAATAGCATTGATAAGCTTATTTAATTTTTTTCTTATTGTATAAATACCAGATATATCCAGATATATTGAAAAATACAAATGATAAGATGATGATAATGACAGAAAATAAACTCATAGAACTCTTAAGAAGAGTAAAGAATAACCTAAGTATTTGAAATAAATAATACTAATTAACAATCACAGCAGTTGCAGTCGCTGCATGAACTAGTACATTCACAATTTTTACATTCACAATTCATATAATAAAGGTACGAAAAAAGTGATCATATCCAAATTCAGTATTTTTTTTTAAAAAAAAACAATGTAACCTTTGCTTCCCATTAAAATTATGATAAGTTTGCGTTACATTTTAAAATTAAATATAAATAATATGTTAACCATTCTATTACAATCACAACACCTAGTTAATTTGAGTTTATTAATTCCAATATTTGGTATCCTATTACCAGTATTAATAATATTTATAGTATTTTTTTATGAGTCAAAAAATAAAAAAAATAAATATAATGCTCTTATCGAAGTATCTAAAAACATGAAAGATTCCGATGAGGTAAAAGATCTTTTAAATTCTTTTAGACAAGGAAAAAAATCAAATACTGACTATAGAAAAACAGGTTTAGTAACAATTTTCACAGGAGTTGGTCTTGCTGCTTTTGATTATTATGGACTTAAAACTGATATAGTATTTGGTGTGGGTTTACTTGTTATGTTTATAGGAGTTGGACAAATGATAGCAGGATATGTATATCCAAATCAAGCCGATGAAATAAACAATGCAGTTGAAAGCTTTGAAAAGAAATAATTTTGGGTAGAGATCACAAAAATCTTCTTAACAATCTTGAAGAACTCAGAAAATCTGCTGGTCTTACTCAGCAAGATCTATCTGAAAGTGCAGGAGTTTCAAGAAAAAGCATTAATGCTATAGAGAATGGAATATATGTCCCATCTACAGTACTTGCATTAAAAATTTCAAAAACACTTAAATGTAAGGTTGAAGATTTATTTAAGTTACCTTAAATAGTTATTCTTCAATCACTCTAACTATACACTTATAAGTATCATTTATGAAGTCAAAAGTTCCAGTTGTTAACAATTGATTACCATCCGTACCATTTTCAAAATGCCTAACATCAAAAACTTTTCCATTTCTTTTCCACACACCCCTTACTGTTGTTCTTAAAAAGTTTTCACCATCTTGAGCCCAAGCTAAAGCGGTATATTCGCCGGTATCTTCTGTATCATAAAAGTTAGTAAATGTCCATGTCATCTTAACAACCCATTTACCATCAGGAGTACCCCCTGAAACATTCACAACATTTTTATCTACTCCTAATGTAACATTATCAATATCAAAGTTCACTGGAAACTCATCAGCATATTTAAATTGAGCATTAGAAATAAAATTAAATCCAAAAAAGAATAAAAAAATTAAAGTAGTTTTTTTCATAATATTAAATTTATTTAGAAAAAGTTTAGTCTTTTAATTGGGTTGAAATTTCATTCATTAGTTCTCTATATTTTTTTAATAACTCTAAATAAAATATCACTCTTTTTTCAGCATTAACATAATAACCTAAAACTATTTTACTGTTTCTGTAGTCTCTGGAGATATTATAGTCTTTAATCGAGGTATTTAAATCTACAGAATTTTCAACCTCATTAAGAATTGTTCTATAATTAATTAAATCGATTAAGGCTAAATCGAACTCCTGATTGAATAAATCTAATTTTAAATTGACAGATTCATTTCTATCGTTAAGGTGCTCATAAAGTGAGGCTAAGTTTTCCTTTAATTTCTTATTTTCAATAAGTTCAAGATACTGAGACTGTACAATTTGATTATAAATACTTTTCTGAGGAAAAAAAGAAAT
>JAYNOQ010000132.1:0-2617 GCA_038113315.1 Flammeovirgaceae bacterium
AAAATAGCCGATGCTAAGAGAGGAGACATTGGTAATACTTCTAAAATGTATGCAAAAAGTTTTTTTGAATCATTTAATTTTGATGCAGTTACACTTTCACCTTATATGGGTAAAGATTCATCGATTCCATATTTAGAGTATAAAGATAAATGGATAATCTTATTAGCTCTAACATCAAATAATAGTTCAGTTGATATTCAACATTTTAAAAATTCAACAGATAAAAATCTCTTTGAACACGTAATTGAAGATTCACTTAAGTGGTCAGATAAAGAGAATGCTATGTATGTGGTTGGAGCAAATAGAACCTCAGAGTTTAAAAAAATTAGAGATATAATACCAAATAGCTTTATTTTAATTCCTGGAGTAGGTACACAAGGAGGTAAATTAAAAGATATTAGCTTGAATTCGATGAATGAAAATTGTGGAATTATAGTTAATGTTTCAAGAGATATTATATATTCCGACTCATCTCTCTTATTTGGTGATCAAGTAAGAAAAAAAGCTTTAGAATATAAAAATGAAATGGAATCCATTTTAATTCAAAAAGGTTTAGTGTGAAAAAAGACTTTCAAATTTTACTTTTTTACTGCTATGCAGAAATATTATATACAGAAAAGTTTAAAACTGAACATCATTTGTTCTGTATTAAAAATAATATTAAAGGAAGGATTATTATTTCATCAGAGGGTATTAATGGGACCGTCTCAGGCTTAAAGAAAGATTGTGATAATTACAGAAAAGAATTGATCAGTAAAAAAATATTTTCAGATATTGATTTTAAAGTTGAGTCTTATCATAAAAATGCATTTAAGAAGATTAATGTTAGAATAAAAAATGAAATTGTAAATTCAGGAATAATTGACAAAAATATTTTAAAAAACAAAGGTCAATATATTAATCCTTCAGATTTTAAAAAGATAATTAAAAAGATGCCTGAAAATGTTACAATTTTAGATGTTAGATCAAACTATGAGCATAATATAGGTAAGTTCAAAAATGCAATGACATTAGATATTGATAACTTCAGAGATTTTCCTGGTAAAATTATTGAGTTAAAGAAAAAAATAAAGAAATCAAATAAGATTATAACTTACTGTACAGGTGGAGTTAAGTGTGAAAAGGCTAGTGGTTTTTTAAAAGAGAACGGGTTTGAGAATGTTTACCAACTTCATGGAGGAATTATAAAATATGGAATTGAGGAAGGGGGAGAAAATTTTGAAGGTAAATGTTATGTATTTGATGATAGAATTGTGAAAGATGTAAATGAAGTTAATCCTGAAGTTATTGGAAAGTGCTATGTAACAGGTGAAAAAACAGATAGAATGGTAAACTGTGCAAATGTTTTATGTAATAAACATTTTCCACTTAGTAATAGTGGTGCAAAAAAATATAAAGGTTGTTGTTCTAAGTATTGCTTAGAAAATGGTAATGTTAGAGAGTTTAATGGAACAGGATTTTATCAAAAAAAGTTGAATGGTTATAATCCTTATATTGGATTAGAAAATAAATAATTTTATTGAAATACTATTTTATTTTCTGAATCAAACCAAGTTTCATAAAAATTTTTATATTTTTCATCAACTATATTTCTCTTAATTTTTAGTGTAGGTGTTAGAATATTATTTTCAATAGACCAAGAATCTTTTAGTATAACTATTTTTTTTATTTTTTCATGTTGTTCAAGCTGATCATTAATTGAAACAATTAACTCTTCAAAGCTACTTTTAATTTCAGATACAATTTTTTTTCCTTCACTTAAAATAACAAGAGCTATTGGTTGAGTTAGATTATCGCCAACAACACAAACTTGCTCTATAAAGCTATTTTTACTTAATTTTAGCTCTATTGGATTTGGGGCAACATATTTTCCTTTAGCTGTTTTGAAAATATCTTTTATTCTTCCAGTAATAGTAAGATAACCATCATCATCAATTATACCTTTATCACCAGTATGTAAATATCCATTTTTGATTGTTTCATTGGTTAGTTTATCTTCTTTAAAATAACCCTGCATAATACAATCATTTTTCATAGTTATTTCTCCCTGTTCAGTAATTTTAATATCTGTGTCTGGCATTGCTTTTCCAACAGTTCCAAATTTGATATTACCCGGATAGTTTCCGTGTGAGCATGCAGAATTTTCTGACATTCCGTATGCTTCATATATTTTTATTTTAAATCTATTAAACCACTCTAGAGTAGAAATAGGTATTGATGCAGCTCCAGTAATGCAAATTCTAGATTTATTTAATCCTAATGATTTTCTAATTACAAATGAAAATATATTATTAAGTAAAGGTGTACTCATAATAAAATTTATTGCCGACTGAGGGAAAATAGATAATATTTTTGTCATGAATTTTGTATAAATTCTTGGCACTCCAAAAAATATGGTGGGTTTACAGTCTTTCAAATTTTTTGCAAATGTTTCTAAAGTTTCAACAAAATATATTTTTCCTCCAGATAGTATGCCACCATGTTCAACTAATGCTCTCTCAGCAATATGAGAAAGTGGGAGGTAAGAAATAAACCTATCTTTTTCATTTAATGGGAAAAGTAAATGTAAATTTTTTGTGGCTGTAGCTGCTGCTTTGTAATTTAAAACAACTCCTTT
>JAYNOQ010000133.1:0-2580 GCA_038113315.1 Flammeovirgaceae bacterium
ATATATATAAATAGTTTTATCATACCTTATTTAACATAATATAAATTATATAACAATTATCTTACTGTTATCTCTTTTGAGAATTTATCAATGGCTAACTTAAATTTACCAGGTTCTACTATAAATTCATTTTTTGCATTAGCAAATGCTAATTCATTAACTGGTAGATTAAAATTAATAGTTTTAAGTTCTCCACCTTTAATTTCGACCTTGTTAAAATCTCTTAGTCTTTTAATATCAGGTGTTATGGAAGCATATAAATCTGATGAATATAACTGAATAGTCTCATAACCATCGATATTACTAGTATTTCTAACATCAACTGAAACTCTTATTGTGTCATTTAAATTGAATTGACCTTTATTTACTTTAAAATTACTATATATAAACTCAGAATAACTCAACCCATATCCAAAATCGTATAAATTATTAACTTCCCCAACATAATTATAGGCTCCTTGAGCATTATTTTGTACTTCAGAAGGCTTATAGTAATAAGGTAGTAGTGAATTTGGATAAGCTGGATAAGTATAAGGAAGCTTTCCAGAAGGATTAACCTTTCCAGAAATTATATCAGCTAATGCATCTCCACCAAAATTTCCTGGTAAATAAACATTAACAACCGCACTCATAAATGGCTCAATATCAGATATTAAGCGTGGTCTACCTAAATTTAAAATTAATACAATTGGTTTACCAGTTTTACTTAACTCTACTGCTAGTTTTCTTTGTAATTGATGTATGTTAAGATCATTTAAATCACCTGGTTTTTCTGTATAAGTATTTTCACCAAGACAAAGAATTACATAATCTGAATTTCTAGCTTCTCTTACAGCTAAACTTATATTATCTTCTAACATATCATAATAACTACCATTTTCTTTATATGATACTCCTGGTACATATTTTACGTTATTTTTACCATAATTATTCTGTAATCCTTCAAAAATAGTATTGAAATCACCTGCAAATCTATCAGTCAGTTCTCCTTGCCATGAATATGACCACGCACCATTAAGAGTTCTCATATTATTACCATTTGGACCAGTAACTAATATTTTGGGATTTCCTTTTAGTGGAAGTATATTATTATTGTTTTTTAATAACGTTATTGATTCAGATGCTGCTTTATAAGCAAGCTGGTGATGTTTTTTTGATCCAAAGTCTTCATATTCCTCATAATTAGTAACTGGATTTTCAAAAAGATCAAGTTCAAATTTTAACTTTAAAATTCTTTTTACAGCATCATCAATTCTTTCCATACTAACCTCCCCTTCTTTAACTAATTGAATTAAATCGTTTACAAACTGTTCATATTCGTAAGGTACCATTGACATATCAATACCTGCATTAATTGCAATTTTTACAGCTTCTTTTTGTGTTTCAGCAACTTTATCTCTATCATGAAGTTTTCTTATATCTTCCCAGTCAGTTAGAATAACCCCTTCAAAACCTAACTCATTTCTTAAAACATTTATCATCAGATTAAAATCTGCATGAGAAGGGACTCCATTTATAAGTCCAGAATTTATCATAACTGTTTTTGCTCCAGCTTCAATTGCCTTTTTAAATGGTTCAATATGAAACTCTTTAAGTACATTATCAGGTATGTAAGCTGGAGTTCTATCTTTTCCTGAAATAGTTGCGTGATAACCAACAAAATGTTTCATACAAGCTGCTACGTTATATTTATTAGAGATGTCATTATTTAAACCTTGATAACCCTTAATCATTTCTACACCAAATCTCTCAACAAGAAGAGGATCTTCACCGAAAGACTCAAATTGTCTTGAAAAACGTGGATCAATACCCAAATCTAATACAGGTGAAAAATTCCAAGGTATACTTGATGCTCTCGTTTCATAAGCACAAACAAGAGCCATATTGTAAGCATTTTCTGGATTCCAGCTTGCTGCTGTTGTAATTTGTTGCGGAAACATTGTAGCACCATCAGTATATGTTGTACCATGAATAGCATCAATTCCATAAATTACTGGAATTCCAAGTCTATTCTTATTCATGGCAATATCTTGAATTTTAGAAATATTATTAAACCATACATTTGGTTTTTGAGCTGTATTGTTAATTGTATTGAGAACTGAACCTACTTTAAAATCTACTAAAGCTCTATTAGCTTTATTATCATCGATCTCCATGGGAAACGAAGATTCCCATTTGTTTGGTCCTTTTGCAATAACAGTAAGATTAATTTGAGTCATTTGACCAACTTTTTCTTCTAAAGTCATTTGAGATATGATATCATCAACTTTTTGATCAATATCAGACTTTAAATTTTGATTAGTGCAAGAAAAAAATAAGATTAATATGAAAATATATCTCATGATAAATAGTTTACTAGTTTATAAAAAAATCGAGTTGTAATTTAGTCAGATATTTTCCAAAAAGCTATTCCTCCAGCTTGTTTTCCGACTTTTACTGATGATATTAACTCTAGTGACTCTAAATTAATTACATCAACAATTCCTGGCTCCCCACCTATTCCCTCAACCGATATAAATGCATACTTACTATCAGGTGATATTGCAATACCATGCGATACACTTGTAGTATTTTTAATGG
>JAYNOQ010000134.1:0-2520 GCA_038113315.1 Flammeovirgaceae bacterium
GCGTAAACCGTCTGAAATCTTTCCTCGTCTTTTTTATCTACTTTTCTCTTTATCTCTTTAGGAAGAGGTGTTTCTCCATACTCATGAATAATATCATAAAAGTTTTTTTCGCTGTCTTCAGGTATAAATCTAATTGTTCTTCCTCTTGATGTGGTATTATCAATCACTTCAGCAACTAATTCACCATCTCCGAAATAAAGCTTATTGCCAACTCTAATTTTTCTTGCAGGATCTACTAAGACATCCCATAGATTTAACTCAGGATTTAGTTCTCTAAGGAGAAATACTTCGATTTTTGCACCAGTTTTTTCTTTTTGACCATATAATCTTGCTGGGAAGACTCTGGTATCATTAAGTACTAAAACATCATCCTCACTAAAATATTTAATTATATCTTTAAACTGCTTATGTTCTATTTTGCCAGTTTTCTTATGTACGACCATCAGTCTAGATTCGTCTCTGTTATCAGCTGGATGAAGCGCGGTTCTTGTTGAGGCTAACTTAAAATCAAATTCAGAAAGTTTCATATTAGTTTAATAAAATTACCTTAGTTTTGGAGTCTGCAAAACTAATTAATTAGTTTAACATACTTTTAATTTATGAAATTATTTTTAAGGCTATTAAAAGAAAGCTTTGTCTTTTCATTCAATGCTTTAATAGCAAATCCTGTAAGAACAGTTCTCTCACTTTTAGGTGTAACTATTGGTATTTTTACAATTATAGCAGTATTATCAACCGTTGATTCACTCGAAAAAAGTATAAAAGATAATTTGAGTTTCTTGGGCACTGATAACCTTAGAGTCGAAAAGTGGCCTTGGGACTTTAATAATCCAAGTTATGAGTGGTGGAAATTCTTTAGGAGGCCGGAGCCAACATACAGAGAATATGAATTTTTAAAAGATAACTTAGTAAATGCTGAGGCTGTTGAAATTCTTACCTCTCGAGAAGGAGTTAATGTCAAATATTCAAATAACAGTTCCAGAATTGATAATCTAAATGGCGTTGTTTTTGAAAACCAATTTTTCGGTGACTGGGAATTTATAGCTGGTAGATTTTTTACTGAGAATGAAACACTAACAGGATCAAATGCTGCAATTATTGGTTATAAAATAATGGAAGATTTATTTAAGACTCCTGATTTTGCTATAGGAAAGCAACTTAAGATAAAAGGAAAGTCTTATACTATAATTGGGGTGACAAAAGAGCAAGGAGAATCTTTTGGTGCAGGAGACTCATTTGATAGACAAATGTTTATACCATTTAATAGTTTCAAGAAAATTTATAGGGTGGGTAGGAAAGGATCTAATGCTGTTTTAAGAGTTAAAGGGAATGGTGATGAGGATCCAGGCCTTGTTAATTTAGAGTATGAATTAAGAGGTCTAATCAGAGCAAAAAGAGGGATAAAACCGATAGAGGATGATAGTTTTGCAATAAATAGGCCTGAGTATTTAGCTTCTTTTGTTTCTACAATTTTTGCTACAATTAGTATTGCTGGATGGGTAATTGGTAGCTTTTCAATTCTAGTAGGAGGTTTTGGTATAGCAAATATTATGTTTGTTTCAGTTAAAGAAAGAGTACCAATAATTGGACTTCAGAAATCACTTGGAGCTAAGAAATATTTTATTTTGATGCAATTTTTATTTGAGTCTTCTTTCCTAAGTATTTTTGGTGGTCTTTTTGGAATATTTTTTGTTTTCCTATTGACATTACCAGATCTAGGAACATTTGACCTGATAATATCTTTAGAAAATGTAATTCTGGGGGTAACTATTTCATCTGTAATTGGAATCCTTGCTGGTCTATTACCAGCGTTATTTGCTTCCAATCTTGACCCAGTGGAGGCAATTAGATCTAACTAGCTAATTTCTCTTTTATCAGTCCTTCCAACTCTCCCATTAGTTCAGGATTGTCCTCGAGAATAGTCTTAACAGAATCTCTTCCTTGTCCAAGTTTCTCTCCATTGTATGAGAACCACGAACCAGATTTTTGAATTAGTTCTAGTTCAACTCCTAGATCTAATACTTCACCTGACTTTGATATTCCCTTGCCATACATAATATCAAATTCTACTACCTTAAATGGAGGTGCAACTTTATTTTTAACAACTTTTACTTTGGTTCTGTTACCATTAATACTGTCTGGGCTATCTTTAATCTGACCAATTCTTCTTATGTCAAGCCTTACTGAAGAATAAAATTTAAGAGCATTTCCTCCTGTAGTTGTTTCAGGGTTCCCAAACATAACACCGATTTTTTGTCTTAGTTGGTTAATGAAAATACAAATACAACCTGATTTATGAATTACTCCAGTCAATTTCCTTAATGCTTGCGACATCAATCTAGCCTGAAGTCCCATCATGCTGTCTCCCATTTCTCCTTCTATTTCTCCTTTAGGTACTAATGCAGCTACTGAGTCAATAACAATGATATCTATAGCGTTAGATCTAATTAGTTGTTCACTAATTTCTAGTGCTTGTTCACCGTTGTCTGGTTGTGAGATTAGTAGGTTTTCAGTGTCTAT
>JAYNOQ010000135.1:0-2498 GCA_038113315.1 Flammeovirgaceae bacterium
AGCATGCCGAAGAGAGAGGAATGAAAGTCTATCCTCTGGCTGAATATGGTTGGTCTATCGTAAAAAATAATTTCTAGGTATTAATTGGAGTTTTTTCGATAACGTCATAGATTTCATTAGCAAGATCTTCTGCCCTTTTATCTATATCTTCAGGCCCCCATGTTTTAAAGTTTTCTTTATGGATCTCATTACCTTCTTCATCATTCTTCAATGAATAGGTTTCTAGAAATTTCTTCTGAAGAAGATATTCAGGAGCTTGTGCTTCAAGATATTTAAATTTGCTATGAGGTGATTTTGGAAAAACTTTCTTTCTATTAGCCAAGTCACTATTCAATCTATGGCCTACAGGAAGAAGGTTGCCAATATTATCAATTTTATTTAATGAGTTCTCTTCTAGGTATTCATTAGTGTGATTTATGATTGAATTTCTAATAACTTCATATTCATCATCTTTAGTATCATTTTGATCTGCCCAATGATCTTGTGAAACATCATTTGGTGCTTTGGGACTATAAATTTTTTCAAAAGTTGTATTATTTACACTCCTTTCTAACTTATCAAAAGTATATAAAATCAATTTATGAATAGTATCATTTCTTCGATAATATAATTTTTTTGTGAAATTATTCACAAAAGTTTCTCTGTCATCTCTTAATTTCTTGAGATTTTTATATAGTTCATTTAACGCCGTTCTGAAACTATCGACATCATTAGAGTTAAATAATTCTTTTGCAATGTCTTGATATAGCTTTTCAATGTCATTGGCTCTTCTATTTCCCAAACCATAATTGATGTAATGTAGATGCTCCAAAGATGCCAAAAAAGTAATTGGATATTTTCTAATTTTTTTAAAAGTTCCATTTAACTTGTTATTGTCATGACACAATTCATAAAACTTATAAAAAAATGAGAATATTAAAGGATCGGTCTGAGTAATTTTACAATCTCTTAATAATTCGATTGATGTGAACATATCTCTGGCATTAATCTCCTCTTGAAATAAAGATTTTTCGCCATAATCATCTAATTTAAGAACTTCAAATACTTGATTTCTATCTCCTCTTCTAATTTTTTGATAAAAATCTGAAAATTTATTTACATTTTCTAATAGGCTTAAATAGTTATTTCCCTTAACTAAAAGCTTGATATTGTCATAAAGCTCTCGAGATCCTGAGCCATCTCCGCCTTTTCTTGAAACATAAAAATACTTAAGCATTCTTGTTATTCCGCCAGCATTTTCAGCATTGTCGATTATTGTGTTCCAATGCTTTTCAACAACTTCCCAGTCTTCCATTTGACTGAAGAAGAAATTTTTTAACAAGTCAGCTATTTCTAAATCTTTTCCTCTTGCATTAACAACTTCAAATAAATATAGAGCCTCACTTTCACTTGAAACAACGATTTCGACAAACTCTGCATTTGTTAAGACCTCATATAATTTAGTAAGCCTTTCCTTTCCAATATCAAATTTATTTGAATCATTTTTTTTATTTAGCTTGTTATCAAAATCATTATAAACTTCAATAAATCTATTAAACTCTTGGGTTAATCTTCTTTCTTTACCATTTATATAAATTTTTTCTTTTGGAAAATCGCCATCCCATGTTGGACCGCAAATATAATTAAGTGCATTTACGATTCTTTTTTTTCGATACTTGGTTGCATTAAGTCTTTGCCTTACTGACTCGCCATCTGAATTAAGTACATTTAAAAAATTATTATTAATCATTGCTGATTTTAATTCGAGTTGATTGCTAGTCTCTCCATCATATAATGAGGCCCTCTCACGAAGAGCACGTTTTATAGCAACTAATAGTATTGTCATTGTAGTAAGTCTTTGCTGGCCATCTACAACAAAATAATTCTCTTCGAAGTCTATATCCCCAGCCTTGTTTCTTTGAAGTATTACAGTGCCTAAAAAAAGACTTTTGTTGTTATCAATACAAAAATTAATATCCTGCCATAACGCATCAAAGTTTACGCCTTTCCAGTCATAGCCTCTTTGATATATTGGTATATCGAATATTTTTTGTCTAAAGAGTCCCGAGAGATCTTTTTTGTTTGCTTCCATATGTGTATATTAAACTCATTTTCTAAAAAAAAGCATTATTCCTGTCATTGAGCTAATTAGGGCAAGAACAGAAAATATCTTTAATAACAAATTGTTAATATTGTCTCTATCCTGATAATCCATGATGTGTAAAGCCCATAAAAGATCCCACGCTCTCCATGAATCAGATCTTATAGCGGCTATATCTCCTGTCATAGAATCAACATAAATATTAATTCCATCATTAGTGTCAGTAGATACTTTATAGATAGGCAATCTCCTACCCCTATACTCAACACCTCTCTTAACTTGTTCTATTAAGCTTACGCTAACAGGATTTAATGATGTTTTTTCTTTTGCAATTGTTATTGCTTCTTCAGGTGACAACATATTAACTGGAAAATTTTGAGGATGAGTAGAGTATGTTTTTACTCCATTATTATTTGTT
>JAYNOQ010000136.1:0-2445 GCA_038113315.1 Flammeovirgaceae bacterium
AAGGAAATAAACAATAAAGTTCATGCATTTGACTATATAGCAAAAGAAGGTGAAGATGTAATTGCCTGTGACATGTCTAATGTTCCTTTAGATGATAATGCTGTAGATGTGGCTGTTTTCTCTCTTTCATTAATGGGTTCTAATTATGAGGATTATCTTAAAGAGTCATACAGAATACTTAAGCCTTATGGTAATTTATTTATTGCAGAGCCTAAAAAGAAAGGGGAGAGGATTCGTGATGATTTAAAGAAACAACTTACAAAGATTGGATTTAAAATAGTAGATGATTATTACTCATCTAATTTCCTTTACCTAGATTGTATTAAGAATTGATATGATTATTTTATTAAGTAAAAAGACCTTAAAGTTATATGAGAAGTATTGTACAAAATATCCTAATACAAAACGTGAACACTTTGATTCACTCACTGGTTCTGAGTGGTATGGTTTAGGTCTAAGTGATGAAGAGGTTGCTGAGGTTCTATTAAAATGCTTAAATGAAGATAAAATTTTCCAAGTTTGGGATTTAAAATATAAAGATGACCCTGATAATCCACCACTAGATTGGTGGGAAGGTAAACTTGTTTTTAAAAAGTATAAAAATTGATAAACTAGTTGATTTTTTCTAAATCCACTAATCAATATCCTACAATTTCATTTTACGTCATATCTAACAAATTCTTAATATGTTAATATAAATTGACTCCTAAAAAGCTTATATATCCTTATAAATAAGGAATTTTTGATAGATAACTAAGGTTAAGAACTTTATGTAAACTATAATAACTTATGCTTTAATCTCCTATAACCATTAAGTAATTTTACATTATGAGTAAAATACGTTTAGATTCAACAGATGTTCTTGAGATTACAGGATGGACACAAAGCTATTTAGATATGATATGTTCTCAAGGTAAAATCAAATACACTAGACCCACAGGAGGAAGAAGATACTTTAAGGAATCAGATGTCGAAGCGTTCTTTGATAATTTAAAATAATCCTGTAGCACTTAATTGCTGCATTTGTTCGGTTAAATCATATTGGAAAGGAGCAATGTATCTTTGGGTGGTCTCAATCTTACTGTGACCAAGAATTCTAGAAAGACCGACTATATCTCTTGTTTTAGTATAATATGCATAAGCAAATGACCTTCTTCCTGCATGAGAGGTAATATGTTTGTTTATATTATTCATCTTAACCCACATTTGAAGCCTTTTATTGATGTCATCTACATTACTAGTCATGTCCTTAAATACTCTTTCAGTCTCATTTCCTCTTTCACCCAGTATTTCTCTTGCTTGCTGAGTTATTGGAATTATCCATTCCTTTGAGGTTTTCTGTCTAGTTAGTCTTATTTCAGAAGAACCTTGACCAAAATCTCTTATTTGTCCCCATTTGAGATTATAACACTCATTAAATGGTAATGAAGAATTACATGAAAACTTAAAAAACTTAACAGTTGAAGGGTATGGGATAGGATTATTCATAAGTGTATTAACTTCATCAGGTGTGAGCCAGTCTCTAAATGCACTTTTAGGAGTTTTTCCTCTTGAATAAAATTCCATATCAGAAAATGGGTGAATGTCAATTATTTTAGCCCTTTTTGCCTCTCCTACAACATGTTTTAGCTCTTTTAAGCGCTTATTTATCGTAACCCCAGTTAGTTTTCCATTATTTGAAGATTTAATATGAGAAGGAGCCTCATTTAAATATCCATGAAACCTCTTAACGAATGATTCATCAATGACCTCAAATGCAAGTTTATCAGAACCAGTGAATGCTTTAAGATGATTCATTAATGATTTATAGCCAGAAATAGTTTGTTTTGAGCGTTTAGACTTAGGGTCAACCATCCATTTACTGGTAAATTCATAAAAGTCTCTTTTAATAGCATTTGACGGTATAACATAGTCTCCTCTTGATACATCTGTCTGTCTTTCAGCTAAAACTTCATGAACCCTTTTTAAATACTTCTTGTTCTCACTTTGCTGAATAGCTGTTAGTTTTACTTCATTTCCATTAGAATCAATAGGGTGGGTGTATTTAAACCCTTCATTATAAACAAACTTTAAGTTTTCATCAGGTCTAAATAACCTACTGGTATATTTACCATTAACATTCTTTACAGACGGTAATCTATATCTTATATAATGATACCTGGTTCTCTTATCAAATATTAAGGTGATTGTTACTTGTTTATGATTATAATGCTTTGTACTCAAGATTCTAAATTTTAATAAATCGACACGAATCGACAACTTATATCGACATGAAATCAATTATAAAATTAAAAAACTTTAGAATAATTTACAAATCTTTATAACTCCTTATATGTTGATTTATATGGTATTTATAAGTATTTATAAGTGATTAGAATAAAAAGGGTAGTGAAACTTATTTACCAATACAAAACTTAGAGAATATTGATCCTAAAATATCCTGAT
>JAYNOQ010000137.1:0-2367 GCA_038113315.1 Flammeovirgaceae bacterium
GTATTGGTGTTGGAGCTTCTACTGTGGCTTCTCCAACGTATATTTCAGAAATATCAAATAAAGAGAGTAGGGGAAAACTAGTAGCACTCTATCAGTTCAATATTGTATTTGGAATACTAATAGCATATTTCTCAAATTATCTTTTGCAAGGATTTGGTGGAGATATAGACTGGAGGTATATGTTAGGAGTTGAGGCTATCCCTGCTATTTTTTATATACTTTTTGTTCTAAAAGTTCCGAATAGCCCTAGATGGTTAATTTTATTTAAAGGAGATGATAAAAAAGCCAAAGACATTTTAAAACAGATATATCCAGGTTCAGATATATCTGAAAGAATTAAACAAATCAAAGAATCTGCAAAAACAAAAACAGGATCTATTTTTTCAGGACTATTTAATTTTCAAATATCTCTAGCTTTCCTTATTGCATTTTTTAACCAACTCTCAGGAATAAATTTTGTTTTATATTACGCGCCTGAAATATTACAAAGTGCTGGACTTGCTGCAAGTGATTCTTTAATGAGTTCAGTTTCAATTGGTTTTGTAAATCTAATTTTTACGATGTTTGGCTTGAGACTAATTGATAAATTTGGTAGGAGATACTTGATGAAAATAGGCTCAATAGGATACATTATCTCACTTATTAGTATAGGATTCTGTTTTATCTATTCTTTGAATTCTTATCTTCTTTTAGTTTTTATTCTGATTTTTATAGCATCTCACGCTATAGGTCAAGGAACTGTTATCTGGGTATTTATCTCAGAAATCTTTCCTAATAGCGTAAGAGCAAAAGGACAATCACTTGGTACTGCAACACACTGGGTTTTTGCAGCTTTAATTACAGCGTTGACTCCATATGTTATAAATATGCTCGGTAATAATCCTGGGATGATATTTTACTTCTTTGGTTTTATGATGATTCTTCAGCTTGTTTTTGTGCTGAGAATGATGCCAGAAACTAAAGGTATCGCTTTAGAAGATATGAAGTTTAGCTAGTAGTCTCTTTCTTCTTGCCGAAGAGTTTTCTAAACAACATCATTATAGGATCATAGAATCTATCTACTACTCTTTCTTTTAAAGGAATTATAGCGTCGTCAGTTATCTGAATTTCTTCTGGGCAAACTTCCGTACAACATCTTGTGATATTACACATACCAGATCCATGAACATCTTTTACATCCTCTATTCTATCAGCTTTATCCATTGGGTGCATCTCAAGACTAGCTAACCTGGTCATGTACCTTGGTCCAGCAAATTTATCTTTACCTTCATTGTCTCTAATAACATGACACATGTTTTGACATAAATAACACTCGATACATTTTCTAAAGTGTTGAACTCTGTCAACATCTTTCTGCATCATTACAAAACCTTTTTCAGTATCCTCTTTAGAAGGAGAGAATGGCTTTATTTTCTGATTTTGTTCATAATTCCAAGAGACATCAGTTACTATATCTTTAATTACAGGGAAAGATTTTAGTGGGGTAATTACTACGGTTTTATCCTCTTCCAGTTCGTTCATCCTTGTCATACACGCAAGTCTTGGTTTTCCATTTATTTCAACGCTACAAGAACCGCATTTTCCAGCTTTACAGTTCCACCTACAAGCTAAATCATTAGCTTGATCAGCCTGAATTCTATGGATTACATCTAACACAACCATACCCTCAGAAACATTGCACTTATAGCTAACTAACTCTCCTCTTTCATCATCTCCTCTATAAATTTTAAAGTCTCTCTCTTTCATAATTTTACTTTTGATGGTCTAATTTAACTTCTTTATCAAGATCTTCTATGCTAGAGTTAGCAATTCTTTGTAGTTCAGGATCTGGATTAGATCTTTTTTCTTTAATAGTCTCCATTTTCCCACCTTTTCCTTTTTTATTGATAATATTATACTCTAACCATTCCTTTTTCTCTGAAGGAAAATCTTCTCTAGTATGAGCACCTCTACTTTCTTCTCTCAGGAGGGCAGACTTAGCTACAGCTTCGGATGATATTAAAAGGTTTCTTAATGCAAGAGCCTCATGCCATCCAGGATTAAATTGACTTGTTCCTGCAGCTTTAACATCTTTAAATTGAGATTTTAAATCATCAATTTTTGATATTCCATCTTTGATTTCTTTTTTGGTTCTTATTATACCTACATTATACTGCATATTCTTTTGTAAATCTTCGTGTATAAGATAAGGATTATTACCTTTTTCTCTATTTAGAATAGAAGTAGCACTCTTAATAATTCTTTTGATGTCATCATCGTCAGATTTTGGAATAGATTTAAGCTTTTTAGCATACTTAGCTGCCTCAACACCTGAGACATTACCAAAAACTAAGAGATCAGACAACGAATTCCCTCCAAGTCTATTTG
>JAYNOQ010000138.1:0-2365 GCA_038113315.1 Flammeovirgaceae bacterium
CGCTTCCTCCTTGAAATTCTGATGAATCAAAGTTACCTCTTTGACCACCTCTTCTTTTATTTTGATTTATTCTGTATTGAAGAGATAATCTAAATTCTTGAGTTCTTCTCCATGCAAATTCACCAGCTGTAAAGTAATTGTCTCCTGGTTTACCTCCTCTTTCGTATCTTCTTAATCTAGATTTTGTTAAGTCTCTAACTGTTAAAGAAACAGTTCCTTTTTTATTATTAAATATATCTTTTGATAAACTTAAGTCAATACCATAAGAAGAAAGATTTTTCCCTTGTGGTGATTCAGATGGTCCTCTATAATCGAATGTTACCTGTCCTTCAAGTTTATTATTAAACATCTTAATGTTATTACTTAGTCGTGTTCTCCAACTATATGATTTTGCATAAAATTCTTGAATTCTTCCTCCACCAATTGGTTTATAATCACCTTCTGTCTCTGACTGGAAGAAATTAAAAGAACCAGTTGTTTTTAACCATTTATTATATTCAATGGAGCCGTTAAGTTCTATACCATAAGCATTAGTATATCCTAAGTTCATTGGTTTAAATACTGAATATCCATTGTCGTTAACATCAAAAATTCTTTCTATTACATCTTCTGTATGTCTATAATATGTTCCAACATAAATATTACCTTTATCAAATTCACTTAAGAATCCAATTTCGTAAGAGTCAGTTAGTTCAGGATCTAGAAATGGATTACCAACATAATTAAATCTACTGTCTCCTAGTCCATAAAAAGGGTTTAAATCCCAAAATCTTGGTCTTCTTAATCTTTTGCTGTAACTCGCTTGAATAGACTGTTTATCACTAAATTCATATGTTAAAAATGCTGATGGAAAATAATTTGAATATTTTAATGAAGTCGTCTCATTCGTATTTTTAAGATTTGCAAAAAAGTCAGTGTCCTCGTATCTAACTCCTAATTGGTATGATAGCTTTCCTGATTGATTACCTAATTGTAAATAAAAAGCATTAACATCTTGGTAGTAATCGTAAGTATTAGATGGTGGAATTATACTCCATCTCTCATCAAATAACTGTTCTGCTTCATAATCACTATTCATTTTATCATAATCTCTTCTATAACCCAACTCTAATTTTCCTTTATTTGAATTAAAGGGTAAGGTATAGTCTAGTCTTATATTTTCGTCGTTTCTTCCACTTAATTGATTTGTTCTTTGGTTGAGATTTATTAGAGGCTCATTATAACTACTAAAGTTTTTAGAATCATTATTACTCCATGAATAATTTAATTTTAAATTATGGCCACTTTGTTTAAAGTTTTTGGTGTACGATACGTTGTAATTATAGTTATCACTTATTCTATTTGAATTCTCATATCTTCTGCTTTCACCAATTTCTTCTCCTGAGCTTGAGAAGTCAGTATAAATATTTTTACTGTCTCCATCGCTGTCACTAGATCTTAATCCAAATGAGAAATTAAATATGTTATTTTTATTAGGAAAATATGAGAAGCCAACTCTTCCCCCAACAGAATTACTATTATTAACTCTATCTCTATCTATATAAGATAAATAAGTCGTATCTGGAAGGTAGAACTCTGAATTAGTCCATCCTCCACCTCTTGATTCTCTTTGATTTAGATTTAATGACCCAAATACTGAAAATTTATTTTTTCTATAATTAAAGTTTGTAGATAAACCATTTTGACTTGGATACCCTGTATTGATATTAATAGATCCATTTAATCCTTTAAGTCTTTCCTTCTTTAAAATAATATTTAATATTCCTGATGAACCCTCAGCACTGAATCTTGAAGATGGATTTGTTATAATTTCTACTTTATCAATTTCGTTTCCTTGAAGTTGTTTGAAAGCATTAGGTCCATCAAATCCCATCATACTTGCAGGTTTTCCGTCTATTAATATTCTAACACTCTGTGAGCCTCTAAGGCTAATGTTTCCTTCTATATCTAAATCAATAGATGGAATATTTTCTAATATTTCTTCTGCAGTGCCACCTTTATTGCTAAGATCTTTTCCGACATTAAATACTCTTTTATCTAATTTAAGTTCTAGGCTACTTTTTTCTGCTCTTACTGTCACTTCACTTAATGCAGTAGCGTCAGACTCTAAAATAATATCTTTTAAATCAACTTCTCTATTTTCTCTTGTAAATGGTATTGATACTTTTTTTATTTTGTATCCTACATAAGTTATTTCAGCTATTAAACCCATACCAGTCCCCCTGGAAGAAGCTTTTCTTTCTTCACGAATTTTCTCCATCATCTTTCTAGGATTTATTTCGATTTTAAACTTACCGTTATCATCTGTTATACCTCCTGAAATTAATATAGAATCTAAAGTAACAATAGAAATTGTAGCATATGA
>JAYNOQ010000139.1:0-2338 GCA_038113315.1 Flammeovirgaceae bacterium
CTTCCATATCTCCAGAAGAGATATAGCCCCAGTTTTTCTCAACAATATTTTTTGTTACTTCTCTGTTTTTTTCAACTTCTAGCTTTCTTTCAATAGATTTAGGAATATCAGAAGAACATGATACTAAAAGTAATAGAAATGGTATAATTCTTATCATAAGTTAAATATTTAAAAGTTTTCATAAACAGCTTTCCTGAAATCTCCCTGGATTCCAAATGAAAACTCTCTAGCTCTAGTCATAAAAAGTCCAAATAAATTCTTTTTGTTATCAATCCAAAAATGCGTATTGTGGTATCCAGACCATCCGTAGATACCCTTACTTGAGTTCGTACCATCTTTTTCAGGGTCATTAAGAACAAAAACTGAAAACCCTAAATGAAATCCATCATTGATATTTAGAAACGGATCTGGTTCTAAAACAGAATGTTTTTCCAACATTAAATCAATACTAGACCTATCTAATATTTTATTACCATTAAGTTCACCATTATTTAGAAGCATCTGACAGAATTTAGAGTAATCTCTCATGGTTGAGACAAGACCCTCACCACCAAAGTAAGCTCTGTTATTTTCATCGTATGTCATCTCATCAAGAAAATTTGTGAAACCTTTTAAGGAACCACTATTAATGAATAGAGGCTGAAATCTTTCTCTGTCTTCAGGTGTCAGATAAAATTTTGTTTCGTTCATTCCAAGTGGATCAAAAATTGTTTCTTTCAGGTACTCGTAGAATGACATTCCTGTAACTACTTCTACAACTTTACCTAAAATAGCCTGATTAATTCCATATAAATAACTTGATCCTGGCTCAAATTCGACAGGGTGTTTTGATACGTCATTAACAAAATCATCTAAGTTTTCATATTTTAAAGTACTTGTGAAATTAAGAGGGTTACCGTAGTATGTATAACCTGATCTGTGTGTCATAAGATGAAGTATTTTTAGATCGTTTTCACATCTATATACATCTCCGTTTTCATCCTTACATTTAATTTCTGAAAATTCAGGAATATATTTTGATACATCATCATCAAAATTTATTAGTCCTTTCTCATGCAGAGTCATCATCGCCACAATAGTGATAGGCTTACTCATCGACCAGATAGGAAATATTGTTTCCTCATTAATTTCTTTGTCACCTTCTTTATTGGAGTTAACGGTTTCATTGTAGACAACTTCTCCGTCTTTGAAAACCATGGCAACATTGGACCCAGTTTTTTCGGAGATTATGAGTTCATTTTGAAATTGTAAAATAGAGTTTTTATATGTCTGACTACACCCTAAAATAATTGTTAAAAGAAATAGATATATTGATTTCATGAATAAAAAATTTGGTTTACTATATCTAAATATAAATTTATTTATACTTAGTCTCAATTAATTCTTTTAAATTCTTTAAGGATTTAATGTAATTATTTAAACTCATTACTCTTAGACCAATATGATAGTTTCTATCTTCTAGAAGATTTTTAAGTTTTAAGTCTTGGAGATTATTATATGCAAATTCTCTTGTTATAGTTTTATTTGAATTATTTCTTTTCTCCTCTGCCCAAGCCCGTATCTTATCTGAATTTTCTTTTAATAGTATTAAATTAACGACAACCCTTTCTTTTCTTGTTGTATAAACTGCCTCTATTTCTCTACTAACATCATAGTCATCTATCAAAACTAAATTTCCAGAGTTGACTAAACTTTTAAAGTAGATATCTTCAGGAGCAAAGGTATTCCACCATGTAATCATCCACTGGTAGATATTTTTGTAGTTTTCATCACTATTCCAATAGATAAGATTTCCATTGATATCGTAGCTATGTCCAAAAGGATATTTATTATGAAGCTCTATAAGTTTATTTTTTTTTAAATTTTGAGTAATATCACTTGTGATTATCTCATTTATTTTTTTCATATTTTCTAGCTGAATCAAGTGATTTTCACAGTAGTATATATTATTATCAATCTCTTTTACTAGAGTTAAAACTGATTTTTTAGTTTCTTCAATCTCTAGATTTTCTCTTGTACATCTGTCAACACTAAATGATAAGATAATCCCAATAAAGATGGCTAATGTCTCAAAAATATATTTACTGAATTTCTTCATATCATAAAAATACTATGATATGTCCTGATTTAAAAATTGAGCTTTTTCTTCTAAAATCTTTTTTAAAAACTTATGATCTGAGCTTGTCTCAACTCTTATTTTTAGAAAATATTCATTATAAGTGAGAGTATAATGATTATTGTCGACTTTGAAAATGACAAGCTTATAGTAAGGTATTGAAAGGCCGTATGTTGACTGTCTTGATCTAAAATAGATTATAATTCCCTTTTCTCTAATTTC
>JAYNOQ010000140.1:0-2336 GCA_038113315.1 Flammeovirgaceae bacterium
GAAATCACAAAATTTTAAAAGTCTGTTAAAAACTATTGAGCATGTTGATGATAATATACATTGGACTTTTGTAGGAGATGGAAGGTTTAAGTCACAGCTAATAAATCTGATTGATCAAAAGAATTTAAATTCTAAAGTAAGCTTTATTGATCAAGTTAGTATTGATTTGATACCATCAATAGTTAGTAAAGCAGATTCATTATTTTTGTCCCTGAAAAGTGATGTTATATTCTCCAAGACAGTTCCTGCAAAATTGCAGACATACATGGCTCTTGGTAAGCCTATAATTGGAGTGTTAGATGGAGAAGGTGCTAAGTTAATCATTGATTCTGATTGTGGTATTGTTGAGGAAAATTATAATTATGAAGAATTAGCAAAAAAAATAAATAGTTTTGCATCAATAAATAGTTCAGAATTAATTAACAAAGGTGAAAATGCTAAGAAGTATTATTTCAAACATTTTAGTTCACTAATCAGAAAAAAAGAAATTTTAAACTTAATATATGAGTGATAAGAAAAATATATTGATAACAGGTGGGGTTGGCTTTATAGGTTCTAACCTTTCGGAGAGGCTAATGAAAGAGGGGCATAACGTTTTTTCCATAGATGACTATTCTTTTGGAAAAAAAGAAAATGAGCATGACAACATAAAATATATTAAAGATGATATAGAGAATATCTCAAGTATTTCCGAGCCTATTGATATATGCTATCATTTGGCTGCAAAAGCAAGAGTTCAACCTTCTTTTGATGATCCAGTAGATTACTTTAGGGTAAATGCTAGAGGAACAATGGAGGTTATGGAATGGGCTAAAAAAAATAATGTTAAAGTCGTATATGCTGGTTCTTCTTCTAAGCATTTTAGCCCTGAGGATTCCCCATACGCAATGTATAAATATCTTGGTGAGCAAATTTGTAAACTATACAAGAAGAGTTATGGTCTTAAGGTAGAAATTGCTAGATTTTATAATGTTTATGGGCCAAGAGAGAACAGAGATGAGAAATTTGGAAATGTAATTGGTATATGGACAACTAAGGCAATTAAAGGTGAGCCTTTACCAATAGTTGGTGATGGAATGCAAAGAAGGGATTTCACCCATGTCAATGATATTGTTGATGGATTAATCAAAATAGGTTTTTCAGACATATCTCAAGAAGATGGATGGGAACTGGGAACTGGTAATAATTATAGCGTTAATGAACTGTTTGAAATGTTTAAACTCAGATTTAATGCAAAATCAGTTTCAATTCCAGACCAACCAGGTAATTATAAGAAGACATTAAGAAAAAACAATAAACTATTGGATTTATTGGGATGGGAGCCTAAAGATAGATTAGCTAATCATATTAAAAACCTTAATGTATGAAAAGAGTTTTAATTACCGGTGGAGCTGGCTTTATAGCACACCATCTTATAAATTATCTTTTGAAAAAAACAGACTGGGACATTATATCTTTAGATAGGTTAGACTATAGTGGAAATTTAAATAGACTTGAAAATATTTTATCTAATTGTTCACAAAAGGAGAAGTCTAGAGTAAAAATTGTTTTTCATGATCTTAAATCTGAAATTAATCCTTGGATAAAGAAAGAATTAGGAAAAATTGATATAATTCTTCACCTTGCAGCTGGTTCACATGTTGATAGGAGTATTGATTTTCCAATGGAATTTGTTTTAGATAATGTTGTGGGAACAGCTAATATTCTTGAATATGCAAGGAGTACCCATAAATCAACTGGACTAGAGAGGTTTATATATTTTAGTACTGATGAGATTTTTGGTCCAGCACCAAAAGGCGTGGACTACAAAGAAAATGATAGATATAACTCAACAAATCCCTATAGTGCATCAAAAGCTGGGGGTGAGGAATTATCTGTTGCTTATGAGAACACATATGGTTTACCAGTATACATAACACATACCATGAATGTATTTGGAGAGAGACAACATCCAGAAAAATTTATACCAATGTGTATAAAAAAAATTAGAGATGGGGAAAAGGTTACTATACATTCTGATAAGTCAAAAAAAATTGCAGGTTCCCGTCATTATATTCACGCTGAAGACGTCGCTGAAGCAATTCATTTTCTTATTTCAAATAAGATAGAATCTAAAATTGATTTTGGAGGTGCAAAATGTCCAAAATTTAATATAGTAGGTCCTGAAGAAATTGACAATTTAGAACTTGCAAAAATTATTGCAAGTTGTCAAGGAAAGGAACTTAATTATGAGATGGTTGATTTCCATTCATCAAGGCCAGGTCATGACCTAAGATATTCCCTTTCTGGTGAAAAAATGAAAAAATTAGGATGGCAGCCATCAATTAAGTTAACTG
>JAYNOQ010000141.1:0-2264 GCA_038113315.1 Flammeovirgaceae bacterium
GACCCGGTGCGGCTCTTACTTCAAAGGTTGAAAGTTGCTGACTCTTCATAGGCTCACACTTCTTGCCTAGATATGAAGTTGCACTTAAGAGTTGAAATCAGGGAATAATAATATATTTTCAAGATTCATCAAAAATACTTTTATAATATTTAATACACCACTTTTTCTATTGTTTAAAACCATTTTGATCAAACTTTACAACAAAATAATCAATTCCACCCAGGTTAGACTTGCCGTCTAAAGATCCATACGTAAAACCTGCGATGTAAATATTATTTGAAGAATCGGAACTTATACTAAGAGCCTGGTCTAACAAACTTGAACCTCCTTGTTGTGACCATTGATTGGATCCGGATGAATTATATTTAATCAAAAAATAGTCACATTCACCTAAATGTTTATTAGAGTTCAATCCTGAACAAGTTTTTCCAGTCACATAAACATTATCATTTGAATCAATTATAATCCCAAATGCTTTATCTTCACTTTGGGTCCCGAACTGTCTACTCCATAACTTATTTCCATTTTCGTCATATTTAATCAAAAATACATCTTGATCATTACCTGATCCGAAGCGTGTGTTCCCATCAAAATCACCTGTAGTGTATCCAGTGACGTATACATTTCCTAAGGAATCAGTATCTAAACAAAATCCTTCATCGTCATTAGATGTTCCGATTAATTTAGACCATTCTTTATTGATGGAAGAATCGAATTTAATTAGAAATATATCTTTTTTTCCAGAATGGGTTTCACCGTCAATTGAATTTTCTGATGATCCAGTTATGTATGTATTTCCTGCATTGTCTAATGCAATTCCATAGCCGATATCATTTTTTAAAACTCCATACTGATTTGTTGATTGTTTGGCTCCATTTTTGTTATATACGGAAATAAAATAATCAGATTTATTGTCGCCAGCATTAGAATTTGAATCCAAACCCCTATTTGTAGCTCCTATTATTATTGAATTACCTGAAGAATTTATATCTACGTCCGTTGCATAGTCAATTTTGTTTGTGCCAAGTTGTTGGGACCATAATTTAGTCCCATTCTCATTATATTTTAATACAAACAAATCAGACGAACCTGAATGAGAATTACCATCCAAACCACTATAGGTTGAGCCTACAACTATAATGTTACTATCATTATCAAGCACTAGCCCCGATCCTTCATCATTCGAAGAAGTGCCAATTTGATTTTTCCAAACTAATGACCCATTTGTATCATATTTAATTAAAAAGACGTCTTTTCCTCCATTATTAGCTGTACTTGAGAGTGAACCTTGAGTATACCCTGTCAAGTATATATTTCCTGATTGATCAAGGCCTATATCATTGACAATATCATTTGAAGATGTTCCTGCCTGAAGAGTCCAGTAAAAATTCTTTAGGTTGTTGTCGATCTCATCAGAATTAGAATTGTAGCTATCATCACAACTTAAAAATATTACTATTATCAAAATAGAAAAGATGAAGAGAAATTGTTTTTGAATTAAAAACTTATGCCTAAGCCAAAAATCCATAATTTCCCTTTAATTTCAAAATCATTTTCGAGGATTTTATTTTTATTTGTTTTGCTAGTAAATTCCTTGTAAATAATGTTATCTTCTCTCATTCCAATTAAAATTTCAATAAAACTAAATGGTATTCCTAATACCCCAAAATTTGATGATCCTTCAACTTTTTTAGTACTTATTTGATTTGAATCAAAAAAACTTATTTCTCCGTTTCCAGAATAAACATATCCTTTTCCAAGTTGGATGGTCCAATCCTTTCCAAATGTTAAAGATAGATCTAAAGAAGAGTGAGACATTTCATAATTATTTTCCGAAATTAATTGATATTGAAGTTTATTAAAACCAATACCATATCTATTCCAAATAAAATGTAATGAAGAGTTTTGAATTTTTTTTTCTGATGATTCTGATTGATTGATTAACCCTCTGATCCGTATATTGAGCGGTTCTCTTGGTTCTTTATAACCCCTTAGTTCATTAGCTTTTTTAATTAATGCTTTTCTGTCTTTTCTGTCTTTGTAACCACACCATAAATCTCTACAACGATTTATAGGAGGCAATTTCTGGCTCACCACCTCACTTGCGCTAAAGAGAAATAGAAATATGTATATAATTATTTTTGATTTCATAACACCTTTATATCGGCATTTAGAAAATAATCTTTAACGACCCTGATGTTTGCAGACTCCTGACCTTCCAGGACGGGTTGGGAGTGGTGATCATCATGGCCGGCATTCTCGCC
>JAYNOQ010000142.1:0-2203 GCA_038113315.1 Flammeovirgaceae bacterium
TAATGAAGATTATGGAGTTTGGTGCATTTGTTAATTTCTTAGGAAAACAAGATGGGCTTGTTCATATTTCAGAGCTTGCAGATAAGAGAGTGGCAAAAGTAACTGATGTTGTTAAAGAAGGTGACGAGGTTAAAGTTAAAGTTATCGGTTTTGACAGAGGAAAAGTTAAACTTTCAATCAAACAAGCTAATTCATAATAATTTCAGGGGTTTGGGGCACCTGGCAACAGAACGCCCCTTTCACAAATTTATAAATTTAATAATATATCCAAATGATAAATTTGGAATTAAATCAGACATTAATTAGTAATTTCAATCATGATGGTTTTATTATTTTAGAAGAATTTATTAAAAGAGATTTTATTCAAAATATAAAAGAAAGATTTGAACCATTGTTTAGTGGCAAATTTGAAACAGGAATTGAACCTGATGAGTGGAATTGGAAATTTGACAAAGATCCAGTTGATGTAACTAGACAAATTTGTAATGGATGGAAGTCTGATACCTTAATTAAAAGTTTTGTATGTCATGAAATTATCGGAAAAGTTTGTGCAGAGTTAATGAATTGGAAGGGCTCAAGGTTAATTCAAGACAATGTTTTATGGAAGCCCCCTGGGGGAAAAACTTTAGGTTATCATCAAGATGCTGCCTATGATGATTGGATTATTCCACAAACAATGATTACCTGCTGGATGTCATTAGATGATACTAAAAAAGAAACAGGTACCCTTGAATATGTTAGAGGTTCTCATAAATGGGGGTTGCAGCCACCTAAAGGAGATTTTCACTCTCCAGATGATTATCGCGAACAATTAAAAATTTTTGCTAAAAAAAATAAAAAAAAATTAGATATTGTTTATGTAGAAGTGCCAGCAGGCGGTGCTGCATTTCATCATGGCTTCATGTGGCATGGTTCTGGAATAAATTCTTCTAACAATCATAGAAGAGCAATTGTTTCACACTGTATTCCATCTGATTCAAAGTTTCATCCTACTAATGAAGGAGGAACTGCAAAAATTTATAAAAAATATAAAAAAAAAAATAATGACAAATTAGATGAAGAGTTTTTTCCTATATTATGGGAAAAAAACTAATTAAACTAAGTTATATTTTTTGGATCTGGCATTCCAACTTTATTATAACCTGCATCAACATAATGGATTTCACCAGTAACACCATTTGCAAGGTCACTCAATAAGTATAGAGCAGAATTACCAACGTCGTGAATATCTACATTTCTTTTTAAAAAAGAATGATCTTCATTCCATTTATATAAAAATTTAGCATCTCCAATTGCAGATGCAGCTAATGTTTTAATTGGACCTGCGCTTATTGCGTTAACTCTTATTCCTTTTGCACCCAAATCCCTTGCTAAATATTTGACGCTAGCTTCTAAAGCAGATTTACAGACTCCCATTACATTATAATTTGGAATTGCTTTGGTAGACTCATAAGTAAGTGTGATCATACTTCCATTTGGCTTCATTATTTTTTGAGCTTCTCTTGCTACCTCAGTAAAAGAAAAACATGAAATTAGCATACTTCTCAAAAAATTCTCCCTTGTTGTATTAAGGTATTCACCTGATAATTCTGACTTATCTGAAAAGGCTACTGCATGAACTACAAAATCTATTTCTCCCCATGATGATTTGATATCTTCGAAAAGTTTAATTACTTCTTCTTGCTTTTCTACGTCACAACTAAATGTAACATTTGAGTTTAATTTTTCTGCAAGTGGTACAACCCTTTTTTTTAAGGCATCACCCAGATATGTAAATGCAAGTTCTGCTCCCGCTTCTGCAAGCTTTTGAGAAATACCCCAAGCTATAGAGCGCTCATTGGCAACTCCCATTATTAATCCTTTTTTACCTTTCATTAAACTCATTATTTAACCTTTTCAAAAATTAAAGCTGCATTAGTTCCACCAAACCCAAAGCTATTAGACATCACAGTATTAAGAGTCGCTCCTGTTTCAGTTTTTGTAACTATAGGAAATTTTTTAGCTTCATCATCCATATCATTAATATTTGCTGACCCCGTGATAAAATTATTTTTCATCATAATGAGACAATATATTGCCTCATGAACTGATGCAGCACCTAGCGGATGTCCTGATAAAGATTTTGTTGAACTTATTTTGGGTAGCTCGTTTCCAAATGTTTCTTTAACTGCATTAAGCTCAGTAATGTCACCTACTGGAGTAG
>JAYNOQ010000143.1:0-2194 GCA_038113315.1 Flammeovirgaceae bacterium
AATCAGTTGACAAAAGTATGGAAATTAATGGAAATTAACTAAGAGGCAAATTAATTATTATTTAGTCCGCTTTCTTTGATAATATAATTGAGAGTAGACTCAGGACCAGAGGGATTATCCGAATCATTATCAATTACCTTATCAACTGTTTCCTTGTACGGAAGAATAAACTTTTTGTAAGAAGGTATCACATGGTTTTCATATTTATAAATAACATCTGATTTATCGTATCCTCTGATTTGATGGTCTCTCTTAATTCTTCTTTGAATCATTTTCTCAATGCTGCAATCAATAAATATTGTTTTATCTAATAAGCTTATAATTTCTTTATTATTAAATAGGAATAAACCTTCAACTAAAATTAGTTTATTAGGAAAAACTGATATTACTTTTGGAGAAACCTCAGGATTATTAAATGTATATTCCTCTCTGTCGACTTTTTCTCCTTTTTTTAATCTTTTCAGATCATTGATAAATTCATCTAGATGAAAAGACGAAGGAAGATCAAAATTATAATTTCCATTTTGGTCTCTTGTCTGATCTTCTCTTTTCTTATAATAATTATCCTGAAAAATGACCGATACAGAATTCGAGCCTAAATTTTCTAGTACATATTTTACTATAAATGATTTCCCAGATCCACTAGAACCACATATTCCAAATAATTTATAATTATTATTCATTAAGAAAATTTACTAATTTATTTACTGCTATACCCCTATGAGAGATAGCATTTTTTTCATTTATTGTTAACTGTGAAAAAGTTTTATCATATCCCTCAGGAATAAATATAGGGTCATATCCAAAACCATCATTTCCAACTCTTTCCTTTGTTATCTTTCCATTAACAATTCCCTCAAAGAAATAAGTTTTATTGTTTTTAATTAAGCAAATTACTGTTCTAAATGTAGCATTTCTATTTGAAATATTTTTTAAGTTTTTTAAAACCAAATTAATATTTTCATCTGAACCACAGTTATCTCCAGCATATCTTGCTGATTTAACCCCTGGGCAACCATCTAAAGAGTCAATAAAAAGACCTGTATCATCAGAAAAACAATCAATATTAAATTTTTTATTAATAAAACTTGCTTTTAGTTCTGCATTACCTTGAATAGTGTTCTCAGTCTCAGCAATATCTTCTGAAAAATTCAAATCATTTAAAGAAAGTATTTTATAATTAGATAATAATTTTTGTACCTCTCTTAATTTATTTTTATTACCTGTTACAAAACAGATTTCACTCATTTTCTAATCTTAATTAAATCAATATCAAAAATAAGAATAGAATTTTCAGGTATTTCAGGAGTATTTGTATTTCCCGTATCACCATAAGCATTACCAGATGGCATCATAATTTTAATTGAACCTCCCTCACTAATTTTACTTAGCGAAAGACCTAATGCATCTTTAAAGTCAGATAACTGCGCTAAATAACCGTGATCTGAAACTACAGGGAAAAAGCTACCTAGACCATTGAAAGTATAAGTAATTGGAGAATAGTATTTAGTCTCATCGTAGTATCCAATACTTTCAGCTAATGACTGAATATTAGTATCAAAAATTACAAGATCAATAGAGTCATTAGTGAAAAAAATTGAGTCGTTAGTGTAATAGCCAGCCAGGTGAAGACTGATAATATCATTTGTTTCAGGATAGATTTGCTCATTTCCGTGGTCAATTATAGAATAATAAACTCCAGAGCTTGTAGAATCTGTATAATTTATATTTTCAGAATCTAAATAAGAAAAAATTAAGGCTAAGTCAGTCCTTCTTTGATTTAACGAATCTAATTCATCTTGTACAGGATCATAGACATCAATATAAATTTCATCAGGATTACAAGAAAATATTAGTACAATAAATAAAATAGAAATTAAATTCTTCATTATTTTATCTCTAATAATTTTATTCTAAAGATTAGTACAGAGTTCTCTGGAATAGAATTTGTTGAAGTGTTTCCGTATGCTAAACCAGAAGGTATGATCAATATCATTTCACCCTCCTCATCAACATATGGTAAGCCTAATTCCCAACCTTGAATTACTTCTCCAGAACCTAAAACTAACTCAAATGGTTGATTAGTATAGTTTCTATCAAACTCTCTTCCATTTAATAGTTGTCCTACATATTCCACACTTAGGGTATCTCCTATTTCTGGATATTTTTGATTTCCCAATTCTAATGTCTTATA
>JAYNOQ010000144.1:0-2074 GCA_038113315.1 Flammeovirgaceae bacterium
AACAAGGCCATGATAGAGATAATCAAATAAGAGGAGAAGTTTACAAACAAATATTCAAAAACGAGTAGAATTATGAAAAATATTTACTTAACTATACTATTAGTAATTATTACAATTTCTTGTGATAATGAAACTAAAATAAATACTTATAGCACTAATATTGAACTTTCTAATATCATAGAAAGGGTTGAACCTCCAAATTGGTGGGTTGGAATGGATACTAAAAATTTACAATTATTAATTTATGGTGATAATATTTCTAACCTTGAACCAATAATTAATAGTTCAAGTATTAATTTAAACTCTGTTGAAAAAGTTGAAAATAATAATTATTTATTTTTAAACATTACTATTAACAAAAATGCAAAAAATGAAATTATTGAAATTAATTTCTATGATAATGGAAATTTAGTAGACAAATATGATTTTTCTTTATTAAAAAGAAGAGAGAATGCCTCAAAAGTTAAAGGTTTTGACAACTCTGATGTAATGTATTTAATAACACCAGATAGGTTTGCAAATGGTGATTATGAAAATGATGATATTGAGTATATGTATGAACGCCCAAATAGAGAAAATAATCGTGGTCTTCATGGGGGAGATATACAAGGGATTATTGATAATCTAGATTATATTAATGATTTAGGCTTTACTACTATTTGGCTAAATCCAGTTTTAGAAAATAACATGAAGAAGTCATCTTATCATGGTTATTCAACAACTGATTACTACAAGGTTGATCCTAGGTTTGGAACTAACGAATTATTTAAAAAATTAAGCTCCAAAGCAAGAGAAAAAGAAATTAAGTTGGTAATGGATATGATACCTAATCATTGTGGATCTGAACATTGGTTTTTTAAGGATCCTCCAATGGATAATTGGATTAATAATCAATCTGGATTTAAACAAACGAGTCATAGACGAGAAACAGTGCAAGATATTTATGCTTCAGAAATTGATAAGAAGGAGCATGCGGATGGATGGTTTGTAGAAACAATGCCTGATTTAAACCAAAAAAATAAGAAAATGTCAAAGTATTTAATTCAAAATACACTTTGGTGGATTGAATATGCAGAACTTTCAGGAATTCGAGTTGATACATATCCATATTCTGATAAAGACTTTATGTCTGACTGGACTTATGCCGTTATGAATGAATATCCAAATTTTAATATTGTTGGGGAAGAATGGTCGGATAATCCAATAGTTATTTCTTATTGGCAAAAAGATAAAATTAATCATGATGGTTATGTTTCTCACTTACCAACACTCATGGACTTTCCTCTTCAAATATCATTTTCAGAGGCTTTAACTGATGATTTTAATTGGGGTAAGGGATTTATAAAACCGTATAAATCTTTAGCTAGTGATTTTTTATATCCAAATCCTAATAATCTATTGATATTTCCTGATAATCATGATATGACAAGGTTTTATACTCAAGTAAATAATGATATTGATCTTTTTAAAATGGGTATTATATACTACAGTACCATGAGAGGAATTCCTCAGTTTTATTATGGAACTGAAATTTTAATGAATAGTGATGAAAATCCTGGTGATCATGGTCTTATTAGAACAGAATTTCCCGGTGGATGGTCAGATCATTTAAAAAATGCTTTTACAGGTGAAGGTTTGTCTAAAGATGAAATAGAAACTCAAAGCTTTTTTAAGGAGATACTTAATTGGAGAAAAACAAATAAAGTTATACATGATGGTAGTTTAATTCAATTTGCTCCAAAGGATGAAATCTACTCATATTTTAGAATACTTGAAAATAAAATGGTCTGGGTTATTTTCAATAGAAATAACACTAATAAAGAAATAGATACATCAAGATTTAATGAACTGATTTTAGATAAGAATTATGGCTATGATGTATTAAAGAAAAAAAGAATACCTATCAACAATTCCATCACAGTTGAAAAAAAGTCTGCTTTAATTTTAGAAATTGAATAGTTTAATGACATGAGAAAATTAATTTTTTTATTTGTAATAAGCTTTAATTTTCTAACCTCTCAAATTCAAAATGATGTTTCTTGGGTAGTTGATCCTAATCCATTTAATGATTCTG
>JAYNOQ010000145.1:0-2053 GCA_038113315.1 Flammeovirgaceae bacterium
TGAACATATCCTCGACAAAATCCATCATCCATATATAGTCTTTATAAGCAATATAAAACTCACACTGAGTAAATTCTGGATTATGGAACCTAGACATTCCCTCATTTCTAAAATCTTTTGCAAATTCAAAAACACCATCAAACCCGCCAACAATTAATCTTTTAAGATATAATTCATTTGCTATCCTAAGATATAATGGTATGTCAAGAGTATTATGGTAAGTTTTAAATGGACGGGCTGCAGCACCACCATAGATTGGTTGTAAAATTGGAGTCTCTACCTCAAGAAAATTATTTTCGTTTAAGACATTTCTAATCTCATTAACAATAAGAGATCTTTTTACAAAGATATCTCTCGAATCAGGATTTACAATCAAATCTATATATCTTCTTCTATACTTTAATTCAGTATTACTAAATTCATCGTGTTTAGTTGATTCTCCCGAATCATCGGTACTTTCTTTTACAACAGGGAGTGGTCTCACTGATTTAGATAAAACTTTTAGACTTTTAACATGAACCGATATCTCACCCATCTGTGTCTTAAATACAAATCCACTGATACCAATAATATCTCCAAGATCTAATTTTTTCTTAAATATTGTGTTATATAGTGTCTTATCCTCTCCATGACATATATCATCTCTCCTAACATATATTTGAATCTTTCCTTTGGAATCCTGTATTTCAGCAAATGACGCAGATCCCATGATTCTTCTGGACATTAATCTACCAGCTAATATTACATCTTGATAGTTTTTTTTCTTCTCATCAAAATTATTTTTAATTTCATCTGAATAGGTATTCACCTCAAATGTATCTGAGGGGTAAGGGTCAATTCCTAAATCAATAATTTCTTCTCGTGACTTTCGCCTTTGTTCTTCTTGTTCACTTAAACTCATAATTTCAATTTAATTGTTTTCTTCTATTTATTTCATTTTTTATCAATGTAAATTGTCTATTACTCTGACCTTTTACAGAACTATTTTCATTAGCCCTCCTTATAAGGTAAGGAATTGTTTTTTCTATGGGTCCATAAGGAATAAGTTTAACCACATTATATCCAATATTTGATAATGTAAAGGAGATGTTATCACTCATTCCAAATAATTGAGAGAACCATATCCTATTATCATCTGATTTAATATTATTTTCTCTCATCAGTTCAATAAGGTATTCACAAGAATTTTCATTGTGACTACCAACCCAAAGAGAAGAAGAATCGATATTTTCAATAGTATACTTTAGAGAATCGTCAAATTCTTTATCTGTTAGTTCTTTTGTAGGTTGTATAGGACTTGGATATCCATTCTTAAGAGCTCTTTCTCTTTCTTTTTCCATATATGCTCCTCTAACTAATTTCACTCCATAATAATATCCACCCTCTTTTGCAGACTTTAGATTTCTCTTGATTTTCTCTAGAGTTCCTGTTCTATAACACTGATGAGTTAGAGATATCATTGGTGATTTTACATTGTATTTTTTCATGAGCTCAAGAGCTAAGTTATCTATAGCATCTTGTATCCATGTTTCTTCTGCATCTATTAAAATTTGAACATTATTTTTTAGTCCTGCATCACATAACTGAATCATTCTTGATTTAAATGTTAAATATTCTTCACCTTCATAGCTTAACTCTCCACTAGAAATTTTTTCTAGTAAATTAATATCCATAAGTCCAGTACACTTAATAGCAATAAAAGGAAGTTTTTCTTCACCTAAAAAGTTTATTAAGTCAATAGAGTCATTTTTATAATTTTCAAATCCCTCAAGAGAAGATTCAGCCTCAACAGAATATTCAGGCATAGCGCTAATATTGAATTTTTTTAATGATCGAAAAGTACTTTTACAATCGTTTATTGTCTCTCCTCCACAGAAGTGATTAAATATAGTATTTTTAATAATTGTTTTAAATGGCAATCTAAGTTTTAGAACAAGAAGTAAAAATGCATTGCCAATTTTAGTAAGAATTGGAAAATCTAATACTGAAAATAAGAAGAATGCTTTCCTTAACTCAAAATTTGATTTATTAGTAAACGCTAATTCTGTGTTAT
>JAYNOQ010000146.1:0-2043 GCA_038113315.1 Flammeovirgaceae bacterium
AGCCAGTGTAAATTTGAACTAAATCAGCACCACTTTCAAGTTTTTTGGAGTAAGTCTCTTTATTAATGACTCCTCCAACGGCTATTAAAGGCATATCTTCTGAGATAGCGTTTATTAGTTTAAGTTTTTGATTAGATTTATTGAATAAAGGAACACCTGATAATCCACCTTCATATTTGTGGTACTTGGACTCTTTTAATAGAGTCTTGTCTGTAGTTGTATTTGTTGCAATCAACCCAGAAAAAATTGAACTCTCAACTATTTTAATAATTTGTTTTATGCTTTCATCATTTTCATCAGGTGAAATTTTAAGAAAAATAGGTTTGGTATTCTGCAATTCACTTGAGAGCTGTGATATCGCAGATAATAGTATATTCAAATTATCAACAGAGTGAAGTTCTCTTAAGTTTTTAGTATTAGGCGAAGAGATATTAACTACAATATAGTCTGCATATTCATAAACTTTTTTAAAGCAAACAAGGTAGTCTTCAATTCTTTGTCCTCCTTCTGAGGTCTTATTTGCTCCAATATTTACACCAACTATCCCCTTGTATTTGTGAGTTTTGAGATTTTTAACTAAATGATCTACGCCTTTATTATTAAAGCCCATCCTATTTATAATCGCATTTTCATGAAAAATTCTAAATAGTCTTGGTTTTTTATTCCCGCTTTGAGGCAAAGGTGTAACTGTTCCTACTTCAAGAAAACCGAAACCAAGTCTCCCAAGTGAATTGATGTAATCACCGTTTTTATCTAATCCAGCTGCGGTCCCTAAATTATTTTTAAGCTCCATGCCAAGAAATTCTATTTCATTATTTTTAATATCCTTAACAATGAATTTTAGAAGTCCCGCAATATCTAATAGCTTTAGACCATTAAGAGCTATCGAGTGCGCAAGCTCTTCTGGAAGAATTTTTAAAAGAAATAAAGCTAATTTCAAATTGATTCTCTGATAATTTTTTTGATGTTATCAGAAATTTCGGGATCTTTCATTCCTACTGCAATTGTTGCTTCTACATAGCCGGTTCTGCTTCCACAGTCGTATTTTTCACCTTCATATAATTTAGCCTTAACGCTTTCTTTTTTGAGTAAAAGCCTAATGGCATCTGTAATTTGAATCTCACCAGAGCTATCTGGCTCAACCTCTTCTATTAAATCAAAGATTGATGGATTAAATATATATCTTCCACATGCAGCTATATCAGAAGGCGCATCTTCGGCAGATGGCTTCTCAACAATATCAAATATGTCTATTTCATTATTCACAATCTCATTATCTCCTTTATTGATAACTCCGTATTTATGAATATTTTCTTTGTCGATAACATTTACAGCTATTGTTGAATTGCCATGCATAGAAAAACTATCAGCTAGCTGTTGAAGACATGATGGAGATGAAATAAATAAGTCATCTGGCAACAATACTGAAAAAGGATTATTTCCTATAGCGTCTTTTGCAAGATAGATTGCATGACCTAAGCCTTTTTGAATTTCTTGATGAATGTATGTAAATTTTAGATTATCTAAATAACTTGGTTTAATCTTTTCTAGAAGCTCTAATTTATTTGATGATATAAGTCTTTCTTCTAATTCTGGGTATGAGGTAAAGTGGTTTTCAATTGCACCTTTTGTATAACTAGTAATAAAAATTATTTCTTCTGCTCCTGCGCTAACGGCCTCTTCTACAGCATATTGAATTAGAGGTTTATCAATTATTGCTAGCATTTCTTTTGGAATGGCTTTAGTGGCAGGCAAGAACCTTGTTCCAAAACCAGCTACTGGCAAGACAGCTTTTTTAATTTTTTTCATCTAAATATGAATCCTTAGATATGATTGTAACAACCATCGCCATAATTACTCCAGCTATTAATCCTCCAAGATGTGCAAAATTTGCGATGTTTCCAAGACCAAATAAGGAAAGGACACCTATAAAACCAAGCACAAGCCATGCAATCATAAAAATATAAATTGCTGGAGGAAGCCCATATATTATTCTACTTTTTTGAAATTCAGTAATCATGGTGTAACCAAACATTCCGTATA
>JAYNOQ010000147.1:0-2031 GCA_038113315.1 Flammeovirgaceae bacterium
AATAATTATGAAATTTCATCTAATGTTTCTTATAATGATGTTAATACAGTATTAAAACCTGGTTTTCAAATACAATTTAATACTCCTGACTATAGATTTAATCTTTCATTTGGAAATAGAAAATTAACTAGAAATTTAGGATTTAATTTAAATTATAGGTGGCAAAATTCTTTTCTTTGGGAATCCTCTTTTGGAGTAGGGAATATACCTCAAATTCATAATCTTGATGCTCAAATTACATATTCATTAAATTCTATTAATTCTAAAATAAAAATTGGTGGGTCGAATATTCTGAATAATTATTATACTACTAGTTTTGGCAGTGCAAGTGTAGGAGCTTTATATTATATAACATTTCTGTTAGATAATCTCTTGTGAGATTTTTTTGATAAGTTTCCATGAAGATTTTATGTTTTCAATGTTAACTGTAGTACTTCCAATTGGCATTCTGATTGAATAAATGTCATTTATCATTGTATGAGATAAATATATTTTACCTGTTTTATTTAACTCATCTATCAATTTTACATTTAGCCTATTAATCTCATTATTATTTTTTGATTTTTTTGGATTAAATCTAAAATTTATCATATTCATATTCTGCTCAGTAGTCAGCTCAAATTCGTTATCATCTACTATTATTTTCTTTAGGTATTTAGCAAGATTTATATGATTCTTTAAGTATTTTTTGATTCCGTTAATACCGTAAGAACGAATTACAAACCATAGTTTAAGTGCTCTAAATCTTCTTCCTAATTGAATACTCCAATCCTTATAATTTTTAATGTTTTTACTTGAAGATTTTAGATATTCAGGATGAATTTCTAATGTTTTAATTAGTTTTTCCTCATCTTTTACATAATATAAACTACAATCAAAGTTAGTAAGCATCCATTTATGTGGATTAAATACAAAAGAATCAGCATATTTTATATTTTTAATATCTTTCTTATACTCATCCAAAAAAAGCGCACTTCCAGCATAAGCAGCGTCAACATGGTGCCATATTTTATATTTCTTTGCAATAAGGGCTATCTCATTTATTGAATCAAATGCCACTGTTCCTGTAGTACCATATGTTGAAATTATAGCCAAAGGGATGTTATCTGATTCAATATCTTTATTAATTTGATTTTTTAATTTTTTTAAATCCATTGAAAGATTAGCATCAGTATCTATTTTATGTAAATTTCTAGATCCAAGACCAATAATTTTTACTGCCTTCTCTATACTGCTATGAGTTTCTTTTGAACAATAAACTTTATATTTATTATCTGAAAAACCATCAGTGTTTATCTTGAATTTAGAATGATTTTCTCTTGCTGTTAGAAGCGAGCATATTGTTGCAACTGAAGCAGTATCATTAATTACGCCACTCCAATTTGAAGGAAGGCCAATAGAATCTCTAATCCATTCTGTCACTTTTTGTTCTAGCTCTGTGGCAGCAGGAGATGTATCCCACATCATACATTGAGCTCCAATTGTTGAAATTAACATTTCGGCAAGTATAGAGGGGTAACTATTGTTTGCAGGGAAGAAAGCATGAAAGTTTGGACTTTGCCAATGAGTTATTCCAGGGATAATTTTTCTATTAAAGTCATCAAAAATCTTTTCAAAAGACTCTCCACTTTTTGGGGGACTTGATGGTAATGATTTATATATCTCTCCAGGTTCAATATTAGGTTTAATAGGATATCTTTCTATTTCTTTTAGATACTTAAACATCCAATCAACTAATTCATGAGAATGCTTTTGAAAATCTTCAATTTTCATTATTTAATTAAATTTTATTGACTAATAAATTTTGTTGTAGTAATTATGCAATACAATAATAATCTAAATAATAACAAAATGTTTGATTGGAAAAAACCAACTGTTCAGATGCTAGGAAGATGGCAACCATGGCACGATGGACACCAAGCCTTATTTAAAAGATGTGTTGCAAAAACAGGTCAAGTAATAATACAAGTTAGAGATGTTCAAGGTGCATCAGGAGGAGATGGACAAGATGATAATCCATTTGATTGGGAT
>JAYNOQ010000148.1:0-1879 GCA_038113315.1 Flammeovirgaceae bacterium
TTTCTCCTTCTCTAGAAAATCAAGAGAATGAAATCAGCATTAATCCAATTTTGATTCAGAGAATAGCTAGATCAATTGAATCTACTTTATTAAATAAAGGTCTTTCTAAATCTGATGATTCCGAAGTGAGTGTTAGATTCTATCTGGGATCTAAAAGAGAGATTGAGAGATCTTCTGATTTAGGCGGTTTTGGTTACTACAACTACAGGTATTTCGATTCAAGAGATCAAAGATATATCAGATCTGATAATGATGAGATAGCAATTAGAGTTTACGACAATGAAACAGGAGATGTTATTTGGTATGCCTTTACTAGATTGAAAAGACCTAGCGAACAATACAATCAATCAAGTGTCGATTCTCTTGTTGGAGAAATACTCTCAAGCTTTAATTAAATCTATTTGGAGATAAAGAATCTAATTCTCTTTTTTCAAGAGGTGGAGCTTTTCCTGATATAAGGCTAGAAACTATGTCAGCACAAATTGGGGCAGTTACTGAAGCTCTGGATCCGTGACATGTATTAACAAAAACCCTACCTTGATTGCCTACAACCGGCATATGATCTTTTGAAACAGCCCTAAACCCAACCTTACCTGTTTTAATTTCTGCCTGTTCATTATTAATTACTTTTAAGTTATCTAGGTTATGTTGATGTTCTTCCTCCAAGACTTCAAATGTGTCGAGATCACTATAACTAGAGCCCACTACATGTATATTATTAATCTCAGGTGAAATATATCCTTTCCCACAAATTGGTAAATTGATATCTGAAAATATATTTCTACTATTTATATGTGTTACTTGTCCTCTTTTTTTACTGAATCCTTCTAATTTATATATTTTTTCTGTATCACTACCAGCACATAAGCAAACAAAATCATATTTTTTTGTTTTATCATTAATAATCAAAGAGACTTTATCTCCTGACTCTATAACTTCTTTGATGGTTGTAGATAATTGTATATTTATTTTTGGATGTTCAATTAGCTCTTCACAAATTTGTTGAGGTAAAATGTATCCCGCATCTTTGTATAACATTGCAGGAGTTGTTATTTCTATACCTGCTACCTGAGAGGCTTCTTTCGAGTCAAGAGCTTCAAAAATAAGGTTATCGTTCCTGCTCTGTATGAGTGAATCTTGCTTCTTATTTGAATCAGAATCATGGTTTAAAACCAAAACACCAGTTTGTTGCCATGCCGATGTTTGAAGGCTCTCATAAAAATTTGTCGCATATACGTAGGCGTGTAAATTAAACCTTCCGTAAGGGGTGTCATGTGCAGATAATCTTGGATAAGTAACCAATAATTCGTGTGAGGATGCACCAGAACATATATCTTCCTCTTGCTCATAAAGATCTACTTCAATACCTTGCTTGGAAAGAAAATAACTTACAGTGCAACCGGCTATTCCAGACCCTATGACAGCTACTTTTAAACTTTTTAAAGATGTTTTTTCTTTTCTTGAGCTTGAAAGACCTTTAAGCATATGTCGCTTATGCGAAAATCCTTTGACTTTCTCATAACCAAAACCTGCATCTTTCAGATTCTTTTTGACATACCCTGAAGATGAATAAGTTGAAAAGGTTGAATCAGCATGACAACTATTATTGATTTTCGAAAATAATTGTTTTGTCCAAAGTTCTGGGTTCTTGGAGGGTGAAAATCCATCAAAAAACCATGCATCAATAGCATCAATTTGTTCAAGATAGCTCTGTGTAGAAGAAATATCACCCAGTATCAAGTTCAATATAATTCTACCTTTAAAAAGACTTATTTTTTGGATGCCCTCTATGTTTTTTGGGTAGTTACTCTCATATTCGATTAAATATTCAGATAATTCAGTATGAGCGCTTACTAATTTTTTAAAATGTTCAGGTTTA
>JAYNOQ010000149.1:0-1842 GCA_038113315.1 Flammeovirgaceae bacterium
ACCCAGTCTTGGCATTATCGAACATTCCTTTTTTTAGAAGTAAATCGTCAGCAAATGATGCTCTGTTTTCCGCTTTAGAAGAATACTGAATATTTATATTCTGAAAGAATCCTTTTTTAGACCTTCCTTTTCTTTCAAATGGATAAAATCTCTTTGAACTAATTGTTAGAGTAGGTAAGGTTAAATTAACTGATTTTGATTGAGTATTTTGAGACATATTTGCATTCAAAGAAATCCTAACACCTGAATTACCGGGAAAACTTTTAGAATAAGAAATAGATGAACTTAAATTATTATTTAGGAAATTAGCAGTGTTCAGCTGATTCACAGATTGTCTAAAATAATCACTGCTTCCAAAGTTTACTGATGCACTAAATGATGAATAAGGTGATGATTTTGGATCTTTAGAATGACTCCATCTAATATTATATACAGTAGATTTAGAATAATTAGGTAGGCCTCTTTCACCATTAATTAAGTTCTCATACCTTAAAGATAAGTTTCCATTATATCTGTAATTCTTTCTATATTGAGAGTTTATATTAAACCCATAGCTTCCATTAGTATAATAGTCACCTAAAATTGTTAAGTCTATGTATTCAGAAATTGGTAAATAATAACCCCCATTTTGAAGAGAGTATCCCCTAGAATTACTTTCATTTATATTAGGTATTATAAATCCAGAGTTTTGAGTTTGTTGAGACGGAAAATAAGCAAATGGAAGTCCTATTGGTGTTGGTACATTTTTTACAAATAAGTTTGTAAAACCAGTAACAATATTACCTCCTGGCACTAATTTACCTTTTCTTATTTTAAAGAAATAATCTGCTTCTTCAGTATCACCACCTAATAGATTTCCCCCAGTAGTTACTTTACCATCTTTTAAATAATAAACTGAATCATTCTGTTTTTTTGTCAAACTAGATAGGATATTTAATCCATTATCTTCTGATTTTGAATTCCATATAAGTGCTTTTTGATTATCAAAATTGTATTTTATCGAGTCAGGATTTACAATATTTCCACCTTGCTTAAATGATGGATATTGAGATAAATTACCGTCTTTATCTGCAATTCTTCCAGCATTAACTATATTCTCTTTATAGTCAAGTATAATCAATCCAGCTGTTAATTCAATATCTTCATACAAAATCTTAGCATTATTGTAAAGTATGATTTTGTTATTTTTTTGATCTATTATTATTGAATCTGTTGCATCGTATTTAATATTATCTAAGAGTAGAGGTTTTTTATCTTCCTGATTTATAAGACTATCTAATTCCTGAGAATTATTTTGAGTGTAAATAACATTTAAACCTAAAAGAAATGATATAACTATTAAAGCTTTTAAGTTTTTTTTCAAGATTTGAAATTGAGTTATTAACAAGACACTTAGGTTAATCAAAATTAATCATAATTTTATTATAATAATTTACTTGATGAATTCATTTAGGTTAAGTTTCCTAGTCTTATTGCTATCAATAACAAACTTTACATTTTCTCAACAAAATTCAGACTCTAGATTTACTGTTGTTGTTGATGCCGGACATGGTGGTAAAGATCCTGGTAACACTGGAAATGGATATTTAGAAAAGAAAATTGCATTAAGTATAGCTTTAAAGCTTGGGAAAAAATTAGAAGATAGCGGTGTTAAAGTAGTATACACTAGGAAAAGTGATGTATTTGTTAACTTATTTGAAAGAGCAAATATTGCCAATAGATCAAATGCGCAGCTTTTTGTTTCTATCCATTGTGACTCGCATACATCTCAAGCATATGGTGCCGGAACATTTGTTTTAGGTCTTCATGCCAATCAGAGAAACTTTGAGGTAGCAAAAAAAG
>JAYNOQ010000150.1:0-1815 GCA_038113315.1 Flammeovirgaceae bacterium
AATCAAAACTTGCAGCCAGCTCCACCTTCTAGAAAACATATTCTAGGTACGGATCCTCTTGGGAGAGATGTTTTCTCTCAGATTATGGAAGGTAGTCAGGTAGCTTTTGTTTTAGGTTTATTAAGCGCTACTTTGGGTGTTGGTATATCTACAATATTAGGTACCATTGCTGCTTTCTATGGTGGAAGAGTAGACGCATATTTAATGCGACAATCAGATTTAATTCTTATGCTTCCAACACTTCCTTTATTATTTATAATTTCAGCATTTTCAGAACTACAAGTATGGCATTTAGCTGTTGTATTAGGCACGATTGGAGGTTTAGGAGGTTCAGTAATAACTATAAAATCCCAAGCATTACAGGTGAAAGTTAAACCTTTTGTAGATTCAGCGAGAATAACTGGTGGTACTAAAATGAATATTCTATTTTCACACGTTCTTCCAAACGTAGCTCCACTTGCACTTTTATTTATGGTATTTAGCGTTACAGGTGCAATAGCTTCTGAATCAGTTCTTTCTTTTCTTGGACTATTAAATATTGACATGAGTTGGGGTCTAATGATCTATTTAGCTCAAGTAGAGGGTTACATATTTTCTGGCATGAAGTTTTGGTGGCTAATCTTGCCAGCTGGCTTATCTGTAACTTTTTTAGCTGGTGGATTTTATTTAGTAGGTAGGGGATTAGATGAAGTCTTCAACCCTAGGTTAAGGGATAGATAGATGAATATTCTTGAAGTAAAAAATCTTGATATGAGATACAAAACACTCGATGGTGAAGTAGAAGCAGTTAAAGATGTTTCTTTTACAGTAAAAGAGGGCGAATCTTTTGGAATTGTAGGTGAGTCAGGCTGTGGAAAAACTTCTGTCGCTATGTCTTTGTTACAACTACAAGCTGATAATGGAAAGATTACAAACGGAGAAATTATATTTGATGGAAAAAATATTGTAGGTTTAAGTGAAAATCAACTAAGAAAAGTTCGCTGGAATGGTATTAGTATTGTTTTTCAGGGAGCAATGAACTCATGGAACCCTGTAGTTAAAATTGGTGAACAAATACGTGAAGCTATTAGAGAGCACTATCCTGATAAAACTAAAGAGGAAAATACAAATAAAATATTAGAACTTTTTGACATTGTTGGCTTAGATTCATCAGTTATTGATAGGTTTCCACATGAATTATCAGGTGGAATGAAGCAAAGAGCTGTTATCGCTTTAGCATTATCTTGTGATCCAAAATTAATCATTGCTGATGAACCAACCACGGCTTTAGATGTGGTTATTCAAGATCAAATTCTCAATGAAATTAGAAAAGTACAGGATGTACTTGGGCTGAGTCTTATTTATATCTCTCATGATATTGCAGTTATTGCAGAGATGACAGATAATATGGCCGTTATGTATGCAGGTAGAATAGTTGAGCGTGGACCAACAAAAGAGATATTTGCTAATCCAAGACATTCATACACTAAATCTTTATTAGAATCAACACCTTCTGTAGTCGGTGATAAAGTGAAATTAAAGTCTTTAGAAGGAGAACCTCCAAGTTTAATAAATAAAGAACCGGGGTGTTCTTTTGCTCCTAGATGTCCTTACAGAGAAGAATCATGTGATCCGTCACTAGATATGGAACTTGTAGAAATTGGATCAGATCACTATGTAGATATATGTAGCGTAGGTAAAAAATAATGGATGAGAATTTATTAGAAGTAAGAAATCTTGAAAAGTATTTTGAAGTATCAGGAGGACTATTTTCAAGAAACAAATCAGTTGTAAAAGCAGTTGATGGTATAAGTTTTGATATCCCATTTGGTTCAA
>JAYNOQ010000151.1:0-1783 GCA_038113315.1 Flammeovirgaceae bacterium
TTTTCATCACTTAATTTCATTATGGTTCCTTGACCATATGTTTTCTCTAGTTTCTCGATTGCTAAACTAAGAGCTTTTGATTTTTCTTTTGTTTCTTTCATTTTGTTTAATTTTTGCTAAAATAAGTAGTATAAAATTTAAATACTAATATTTTTAGTAATTTTTAATAAAAATTAACTTAAAGATCTTCAAATATAGGTAGTTACATTATCTTATTTTAATATTTTTGCTACTTATAACTCGTTTTTAATTGAAAAAAACTCTACCTACTTTTTTATTATTTTTTTTATCATTCTATTCTTTTTCACAAGATTATAAAGTTATTCCAGGAGAGAAAGTTGATTTCCTTGTTTCATTTGGCATATTCAATGCAGGCGAAGCTTCGATGATTACAGATACCAATTTACATAGCATTGATAATGAGAAAACAATTAAGATTGACGTTACCGGTAAGTCTATAGGAGTATTTGATTTATTTACTACAGTCAGGGACAAATGGGGGGTATATATTACTGAGGAAGAGCTAGAACCAAAAAAATTCTATAAGTACCTTCTTGAAGGAAAATACAGAAAGAATGAAATATTAAATTTCGTGGAAAATTCTGATAGTGTTCAAATTGAAATATTAGATAAGGAAACTAAAGAATTTGTAGAATTCAAATATTTACATTTTGAAGATGATATTAAAAAAATAATTCGATCCTATTTTATGAATTATTGGATAGCAAGTCTTGCATATCTGAGATCTCTAGATTATTCAGAGACTGCATCTAAAGAATTAGTTGAAATTCCATATTTCGAAAACAATGAGAAATTTAGTTATCAGATGAAGTTCTTAAGGAGAGACACTATAGAAACAAAAATTGGTGAATATAATTCATTAGTTTTTGCGCCAATTATTCCTAAAAATAAATTATTTGAGGAAGAGGATGCTGTAAAATTTTGGTTAACAGATGATGACAAGAAAATACCTTTGAAGTTAGAGGCAAAGATGAACTTTGGAAGCTTTGTTATTGAGGTATCTAATTATTCTAATGTTAATTAAAAATTAACTGTATTTAATCAAAAAATTAATAATTTAAAATTCGATTAAATTTTGATATTAAATATTTTAAATCGGGTTAAATTGCAGTATGCCAAAATCAGATTTTAAGATACTTGCTATTGATGATGAGAAGGATATTCTATTACTTCTTAAGTATAATCTTGAATCTGAGGGTTATATAGTAAAAACTGCATCTTCGGGAAAAGAAGGTCTTGATATAGCTTCTAAATATAACCCTGATCTTATTTTAATTGATATAATGATGCCTGAAATTGATGGTATTGAAACATGTCGTAAATTAAGAGAGATAGAAAAGTTTCAGTCAACCTTTATTTTATTCTTAACTGCGAGAGTAGAGGAATATTCTGAAGTAGCTGCCTTCGATGCTGGAGGTGATGACTATATTACCAAGCCTATAAAACCAAGAGCTTTATTAAGTAGAATCAATTCATTTTATAAAAGAAAATCATCAGTAGATAATAGTAAAAATGTTATAGAAGTTGAAAACTTATTAATTGATAAAGATAGTTATGTGGTCAAAGTGGATGGAAATGAAGTTTTTTTTCCAAAAAAAGAATTTGAGTTACTACATTTTTTAGCGACTAATCCAAAAAAGGTGTTTAGTAGAGAATCTTTACTCAGAAATATTTGGGGTGCTGATGTTCATGTTGTTGCAAGAACAGTAGATGTTCATATTAGGAAAATAAGAGAAAAATTAGGGCAAGATTTTATAAGCAC
>JAYNOQ010000152.1:0-1731 GCA_038113315.1 Flammeovirgaceae bacterium
GTTTACGAACTTAAAACCGTTCAAAAATTACCAATTAGTTTAAAAGAAAGTTGGAGCTTTTTCTCAAACCCAAAAAATTTATTCAAAATAACTCCTGAACATATGAACTTCAGTATTCTAACTGATTTTAATAAAATGTATGAAGGTCAAATAATTAAGTATAGGGTATCCCCTTTCCCATTTTTTCGAGTTGGTTGGACAACAAAAATCACTACAGTGGAAGAACCTTTTAGTTTTATTGACACACAGGAATCAGGACCTTTCAGCATCTGGGAGCATGAGCATAGATTTGAAGAATCAAAAAATGGAGTAATTGCTCACGACATTGTTAAATTTAAATTACCACTCGGTTTAATTGGAAGAATATTTGGAAGTAGTCTTGTGAAATTTCAGTTAAAAAAAATATTTGAGTTTAGAGAAAAACAATTAATTAAAATTTTTAAGAAATGAAAAATGTATTAGTAATTGGAGGAAGCAAAGGGATAGGTAAAGAATTAGTAAATTCTCAGTTAGATAAAGGAAATAGATGTTATAATTTTTCTAGGACAGAATCAGGTATAAATAATCAAAATTTAATCGAAGAAAAGATTGATATTCTTAATGACGATTTACCCGATATCGAAAATATTGACTCAGTTATTTATTGTCCTGGCTCAATAAATTTAAAGCCTATTCTTCAACTTAAGGAAGAGGATTTTGTAAATGATTTTAACATAAATGTTTTAGGTGCGGTTAAAACCGTTAAAACATATTTAAATAATCTCAAAAAAGGTGATGACCCATCTCTACTATTTTTTAGTACGGTGGCCGTAGGTCAAGGTATGCCCTTTCATTCATCTGTATCAGTAGCTAAAGCTGGGGTTGAAGGATTAACTAAATCATTAGCTGCAGAATTGGCTCCTACTATAAGAGTAAATTGTATAGCTCCAACTATAACAAGAACAGATATGGCTAAAAGAATCTTAAGAAATGAAAAAATTGAGGAAAACATTGCTAATAAACATCCCCTAAAGAAAATTTGCGAAGCAAAAGATATTTCGGTTATGGCTGATTTTCTAATATCGCCTAATGCAAAAAATATTACTGGCCAAATAATGCGTGTTGATGGTGGAATGTCAACTCTCAAAATATAAATTTTGATTCATTACAATAGAGAGGATATAGATTCATTAGATAAAGTCTCAAGACTTAATTTAATAAACAGTGTCACTGGGTTTAAACCTGCAAACCTAATTGGTACCATATCAGATCAAAAACAAGAAAATTTAGCAATATTCAGTTCTCTAGTCCACTTAGGTTCTAAACCTCCACTATTAGGATTAGTTACTAGACCCAATTCTGTCCCAAGACATACATATACAAATATCATTGAGTCAAAATTCTATACTATTAATCACATCAATGATAATATTATAGAGAGAGCTCACATGACTTCAGCAAAGTTTAATCGTGATGAATCAGAATTTGAGAAATGTAGTCTTGAAAAAGAATATATTGATAGTTTTCATGTACCATACGTAAAAGAAAGTGAATGTAAAATAGGAATGAAATTTGTTGAAGAAATAAAAATCAGAAGTAATGACACAATATTAATTGTTGGAGAAATCATAAATATTATGATTAAACAAGACTCTGTAGCAGAAGATGGATCCGTAGATTTTGAGAAATTAAATTCTGTTTGTATTTCTGGATTAGATACTTACTACAAGGCACAAAAAATAGTAAAGTATC
>JAYNOQ010000153.1:0-1725 GCA_038113315.1 Flammeovirgaceae bacterium
GTAGAATACCATTATTATATTCAATGTATTTAAAATTAAATATTTTACCTGTACCGCCTTTATTCCAATGATATTTTAAATATTTTTCAAAGTCCTCCTTCATTAATAGTAAATATTATGATAAAAATAGCGTTTTCAAATCAATTATTTGGATACAATAAATTAATGTTTAGAAAACATTCTGTATTGAATATTTTTTATAAATTTATAGAATAACGAAAAAATTTACAATGAAAAAACTATTATCACTATTTTTTGTAGCATCAATTTTTGTAAGCTGCAATACAAACCCAAAGTATGAGGCTAACCTTGCCACAGCTCAAAAACTTTTTGAACTTCATGGAGAAGAGGATCTAGATGGACAGTTAGCGCTAGTGAGTAAAGACATGGAAATTATTACTCCTATGTATGGCTCAGAACCAGGAACCTATGACACCTATGCTGGAATGTTAAAGGGATATCACGACACTTTTGAAGATATAAAATATACTGCAAATGTATGGCTTCCAGGTTCAAATCCAGAAGGAAAATTAGATGGAAGTGTTAGAACTTATGGAACATGGACTGGAAAAAATTCAATCACAGGAAAAGAAATAAATCTTTCTGGATATTGGTATTTTAATTTTGATGACGAAGGAAAGGTTATTACACAAGGTGACTTTTTTGACTTTGGTGGAATGATGCAAGCTGTAGGTCCTAAAACTCCAGTACTTGTAACACTTAAGGCTAAGCCTGGAAATAAACAAGCCTTAATTGATTTATTAAATACTCCTGATGGCTTACAAGCCACAAGAGAATACGATGGAAATATTTCATTGGAAGCTTTTTATAACGATACAACTAATACTTACTATGTATACGGAAATTGGGCTTCTTATGATCACTATCAAAAATATCTTGATTGGAGATTTAATGACGATGAAAGTAAAATGGCTCAACAAGTTACAGCGCTTTTAGTTGGAGGAGAAAAAGGTTTAACTCCTTTATTTCCAAATACCGACTATGCTTCATTTTAATAGAATAAATTATTCATAAAAAAAGGGGATGTTAAAATCAACATCCCCTTTTTTTTATAAATATTTATAAATCAATATCTAGCTAATACTTCTACAATAAAATCGTGAACATGTTCTACCTCACCTCTATCTTCAAAATATTTGTTCATAGCTTTAGTATAATTGTCTTCTAAGTCTTGATGCATACTTAAATGTCCGTTAACGTCAGTTCCACCTATAACCACCCAGTGAGTAGCTCCGTTTGGTCTGTTAATATCATATGTTCCAAATCCAACAACTCTATTTTCAAAAACATCAGACGCCTGATTAACAATTTTGTCATGTGCTTTTTTAAATGCTACTGGATCTTTAGGTGAGATATCCCAAATATGACCATAAGGAAACTGTTTAACATCTCCATCTTGCCAACTCATAATTCTTCCTGCTTTAGCAGACCCCCAGCTTTCAATACGATTACTAAATTGACCCCAGAAGGCAGAATTTTCGAATTCCTTCATGTCTCCTTCAACTCTTCCTCCATTATTTAGTTCCCATAGCCATACTAATCTATGAGTTCTCCCATCTTCACGACCATGTCTTAATCTTTCTAAAAGAATTCCACCTGATTTGAAATTTGCATCTGCAAAAAACTCGTCAAATAATTCTATAAGATCATCTTGTGAATTTGGCTCAGCAGTTACATCAATTGTATTGAATGCCATTTGCTGTG
>JAYNOQ010000154.1:0-1702 GCA_038113315.1 Flammeovirgaceae bacterium
GATGGACCTAAAACTGTGAAAGTGAAGTTTAAATTTATAAAGTATTATAAAAAATTAGGTCCAAACTACCCATCAATTAATAATTCATCAGCTGCTGTTGTAACAAATAGTTTCTTTTCACCAATTAATCTTGATGCTGAATTTCTTCACAGGATTACTTATAAAACTGGTTGTAATGAGTGTAGTTTTGAATGTAATGGAGAAAGATATTACTTAAATGGTGATAAAAGTTATGTTTATCTAGACTATAATAATGATAATAGATTAGATGTTTTTGGTTTTCTTCAAAACTCAACTGATGGATATGGTGTTTTAAAGGGGAAATATTTCTTAATTAACGATGTATTTAATGATTATGAGGTTTCATACTCTGATTCAGAACATTATTTTGCTGTAAGGTTAGAGGTAAATGATTTCAATGGTGATGGAAATGAAGATGTTTTTGTTTATCATTCTGATGACCATGAACTGAAGACACCACAATCTATGCAACCTTTATCAATAGTATATATAGATTCAGATGGTTATATGGATTCTAGATTTGTTGGAAATAAAACCTCGGCTCATTCAGCAACATCATTTGACATTGATCAAGATGGTGATGTGGACATAATAAATTTTGAAAAATATGCACATGATGAAGTAACATACCATCAAGAATTACCAATTCTTTTAAGAAATAATGGAAATGGGACTTTTACTGAGGAAATAAATTTTATTAACATTGATTTAGATTTATTAGAAACAAATGATTTTAGAGTAGATGGAAGTGCAGTTTTTGATGTTAATAATGATGGATATTTAGACATAGTAGCAGGATATGCTTCATTTGGAGGTGGAAGAAACGTTGGCGAAGGAAATGAGGTTTTGACTGGGACTAATATTTTCTGGGGATCAAGTTCTTTTGAATACTCTTATGAGAATTCTACCAAAATTCAAATGACTCCATGGTTAACCCCTCCTGACGGTGGTTCTTTATTTGGGGTAGCATTTATTGATTATGATTCTGATGGATTATATGATATTTTAACTAATGGTCCAGCTTCTAACAAGACAGATGAAGTAGGAATGGGATATCTAACTCTTCACAAAAACCTAGGAAATAATGAATTTAAAGATGTTACAACTGAAGTTTTGGACAATTATTATTATGTTGAAAGAAAAGATCATGGTGATTATCAAGATATGCCTATACCCTATCAAATGAAAATTATTGATGTTGATGGCGATGGAGATTATGATATTGCACCACATGGTGGAATAGTTGGTGAGTCCATCGGACCTGAATATCATGGTCAACGAGCTTGGGAAAATGCTGCAGGTCCAAATCAATACTGGGAAAATATTGGTGGTCAATTTATTTACAGGCATGATAAAATTGATTTATTTACAGGATGCTTAAATGACTAAATAAGATTAATTAATAGAATTTTTTCATTAATCAGAATGTAAATAAATTCTTTCATAACTTTGTACATGCTTCATTCAATGACCGGATTTGGGTCAGCCTCTTTCAAAATCGATGAATTAGAAATTGAGATCGAAATTAAAACTTTGAACAGTAAGTACTTAGATTCAAAAGTTTTATTACCAAGCGCTATTTCTGGATACGAATTAGAATTAAATAAATTATTAAAGGATAGTTTCATTCGAGGTAAAGTTGATTTAAGAATAAAATTTAGCGATATAGCTAATGAAAGCG
>JAYNOQ010000155.1:0-1663 GCA_038113315.1 Flammeovirgaceae bacterium
ATCCTGCTTTTTCAAAAGCTTCATTCCATGCTTCGATTCCTTTTACAACAAAAGGGACAATTTCAGTAGGCGTGGAATTCTCAACCCAATATACTATCGGTTTTACAGGCTCAGATAGCTCTGCAGAGGGGTCTTTCTTTTCTAATCTCCATCTGTTGATCACATCTACCGCAGTTACATATTCATAACTTGATAAATCAGTAATTTTTGATGAAAAATAACCGACCCGTTGATCGGCAACTCTTGGTTCAAAGTTATCATCTGGCATTTCAACAAATAGATGTCTAACTGATATATACGTATATCTTGGATCAGTCACCGCATCGATAGATGCAGGCTTAGGACGCGGGTTAAAAAAACTATACTTAGTATCTACAGTAGTATTTTTATTATAATTTTTAACCTTTTCAACATAGGTTTTGCCTTTATCTAACTTGCCTACAATTAAATCAATATATTCAGCATATTCTTTAGGTATATTTGGAGTTATCCCAGTTAACATCTCTGATAAGAAAATGCTGTCCGCACTAATTAAATACTTATCTTCTTCCTTTATTACAACTTCAAATTTGCCGATAAATGCATCTATTATGTTTTTAATTTTAGATTGAGATATTTTATTAGTTTCATCAAACTTAAATTTAGTATTCTTTTTGTATAATCCAAGGCCATCTTTAAATGTTCTGAATTCTAGAATAGCCGCATCACCAATTGCTCCGCCACCAGCACCAGCGGCTTGAGGACCATTTAATAAATAGGGAAAATAAATAAATTCTTTATTTAGCTCTGATGATTCTAATACTAAATAGTATTTATCTTTCTCTTCATTATGAAGAAGAGTTAGGAAGCCATCGATTTGTTTTAATTCTTCCTCCTCAATAAATTCAGCTACAGTTTCTGGTTTCTTCTTTTTATCCTTACCTTTCTTTTCTTTTTTATCTGCTGACTCCTCTTTGACTTCAGTGGTCTTATTTTCAGTCTCAACCTTTACTGGAGCTACGTCTCCATCTGCAATAATAAAATGTGTACTAAAAACTAATACAAATGCTAAATATATATAATTTACTTTCATAATTTTCCTATTTTTTTTTCGGGCAACAATTTTATATTAATTTTCATACTGTTAGAATTAATATTCAAAAAATAAATATAAATTTAATATGGAAAATCAATACGCATTAATTACTGGAGCATCCTCTGGAATTGGACTTCAAATAGCCCATCAACTAGCTCAAAAGGGTTTCGGGATAATACTAACAGCGAGAAGAGAAGACAGGTTGAGAGAATTATCTTTAGAGCTTGCTGAAAAATATAATGTTAAAACTGACTTTATTCCAAGTGATCTTGCTGAACCAAATGCACCTCATGATATCTACAGCTTTTGTAAAGAAAAGAACTATGATGTAGAGGTTCTTGTAAATAATGCTGGTTACGGTATTGAGTCTCAGTTTCACAAAACATCTATGGAAGTTGAAGAAAAATTTATTAGGGTTTTAGGTACATCAGTGATAGCTTTATGCAAAGCTTTTATCCCAGATATGCTTGAAAAAAAATCAGGCAAGATAATGATTATATCTTCAGTGGCTTCATTCACTCCACCATCATCAATTCAAGTTTTATATGGACCTATTAAAACCTTTATGAATAGATTTAGTGATGCGTT
>JAYNOQ010000156.1:0-1527 GCA_038113315.1 Flammeovirgaceae bacterium
ATAAATTTATTGTTTAACCAAAAAATTAACAATGAAAAAACTATTATCACTATTTTTTGTAGCATCAATTTTTGTTAGCTGCAATACAAACCCAAAGTATGAGGCTAACCTTGCCACAGCTCAAAAACTTTTTGAACTTCACGGAGAAGAAGATCTGGAGGGACAGTTAGCACTAGTTAGTAAAGACATGGAAATTATTACTCCAATGTACGGTTCAGAACCAGGAGATTACGATACCTATGCTGCAATGCTAAAGGGTTATCAGGATACTTTTGAGGACATAAAATATACTGCAAATGTATGGCTTCCAGGATCAAACCCTGAGGGAAAATTAGATGGAAGTGTTAGAACTTATGGAGTATGGACTGGAAAAAATTCAATAACAGGAAAAGAAATAAATCTTTCAGGATATTGGTATTTTAATTTTGATGATGAGGGAAAAATTATTACGCAAGGTGACTTTTTTGATTTTGGTGGAATGATGCAGGCAGTAGGGCCTAAAACTCCCGTACTTGTAACACTTAAGGTTAAGCCTGGTAAAAAACAAGCCGTAATAGATTTGTTGAATACCCCTGATGGATTACAGGCCACAAGAGAATATGACGGAAATATTTCATTGGAAGCTTTTTATAACGATACAACAAATACCTATTATGTTTATGGAAATTGGGCTTCTTATGATCACTATCAAAAATATCTTGATTGGAGATTTAACGATGATGAAAGTAAAATGGCACAACAAGTTACATCGCTTTTAGTTGGAGGAGAAAAAGGTTTAACTCCTTTATTCCCTAATACCGACTATGCTTCATTTTAATTTTATTTTTAATTAAAAAAGAGGGATTCTAAAATTAGTATCCCTCTTTTTTTTGTATCAAATTATAATATTTTAATATCTGGCTAATACTTCGACTATAAAGTCTTTTACATGTTCAACCTCACCTCTATCTTCAAAATATTTGTTCATAGCTTTAGTATAATTGTCTTCTAAGTCTTGATGCATACTTAAATGTCCGTTAACGTCAGTTCCACCTATAACCACCCAGTGAGTAGCTCCGTTTGGTCTGTTAATATCATATGTTCCAAATCCAACAACTCTATTTTCAAAAACATCAGACGCCTGATTAACAATTTTGTCATGTGCTTTTTTAAATGCTACTGGATCTTTAGGTGATATATCCCAAATGTGACCATATGGAAACTGTTTAACATCCCCATCTTGCCAACTCATAATTCTTCCAGCTTTTGCTGTTCCCCAGCTTTCGATACGATTACTGAATTGACCCCAAAAAGCAGAATTTTCGAATTCTTTCATGTCACCTTCAACTCTTCCTCCATTATTTAATTCCCATAGCCATACTAATCTGTGAGTTCTTCCATCTTCACGACCATGTCTTAATCTTTCCAGAATTATTCCTCCAGATTTAAAGTTTGCATCCGCAAAAAACCGATCAAATAATTCTACAAGATCGTCTTGTGAATTTGGCTCAGCAGTTACATCAATTGTATTGAATGCCATTTGCTGTG
>JAYNOQ010000157.1:0-1525 GCA_038113315.1 Flammeovirgaceae bacterium
ATGCAAGAACATTAGAAATTTGGAATGAGCAATTCCAAAAACAATGGGAGAGTGTAAAACAATTAGGCTTTGATCATAAATTCAAGCGTACATGGGAAATGTATTATGCCTATTGCATCGGTGGTTTTTTAAGCAATAGATTAGACGTTTCTCAATTTAAATTAACTTTCAATGATTAAATTAGGAATTTACTTAGCTGAAAAGGGCTTAATCCCTGACTTTATCTTAAATTTTTTTATTCAAAAAATTAGTCTTGCGAGAGTTAATTCTGCAAGCACTCATAACGAAAAATTAACTGTTATAAATCAGCTTAAATCTGGTCCTATTGCAGAAAAAACATCCGATGCAAATGATCAGCATTACGAGGTTCCACCAGAATTTTTTCAGCTAGTCCTTGGAAAGCATATGAAATATTCATGCTCTCATTTCGGTTCTGAGTTTGATGATTTAGACCATGCTGAAGAAGCCATGCTTAAACTATATATAGATCGTGCTGGCATTGATGACAATCAAAATATTCTTGATCTAGGGTGTGGCTGGGGAAGCTTTTCTCTTTATGCCGCTGCAAAGTTTCCATCATCAAAATTTACTGCAGTGAGTAATTCAAAAGATCAAATTAATTTTATTAATAATCAAGCTTCACAGCGAGGCTTGAAGAATTTAACTGCAGTCCAACAGAATATTAATGAGATGCATTTTAATGAAACTTTTGACAAAGTTATTTCAATAGAAATGTTTGAACATATGCGTAATTACGAGTCTCTGCTTAATAAAGTTAGTAATTTTCTTAAGCCAAGTGGTGAGCTATTTGTGCATATTTTCTGTCATCGGTTTGCATGTTACTTGTATGAAGCAAAAAATGAATCAGATTGGATGACTAAAAACTTTTTTGAGGGCGGCATTATGCCATCGGAGGACATTTTTAGTAACTTTGAAAATGATTTGAAAGTAGTGCGCTCATGGAAAGTCAATGGGACTCATTATGGTTTGACATCAAAAAAATGGTTAGAAAAACATGATACAAATAAATCTAAAATCATAACTATGTTTGATCAACATTACGGCAATGGAAAAATTTGGTTTTTTAGGTGGAGAATGTTTTTTTTAACTTGCGCAAAGTTTTTCTCAATTAATAAGGGGAATGACTGGTATGTGACACACTATTTATTGAGAAAATAACTATGAAAATATTATTAATTTTATTTTTTTCTTTGTTAGGAACTAATGTTTCTGCAGATATTGTAGGTAAGGCCAAAATCACTGATGGTGATACTATTGTTATCAATGATATTAGAATTAGGTTTACTGGAAGCGATGCCCCAGAAAGTTACTTTTTTGGAAAAACTCAAACTTGTTTAGATGCAGAGGGAAATGAGTGGGAGTGTGGCAATGCAGCAACTCAAAAGCTCATAGAACTAATTGGCAATCAAAAGGTTAGATGCACTGACGAAGGCCAAGACAGGTACGGCAGGACTTTAGGCATATGTTATGTTGGTGATATGGATTTGCAGGCAGAAATGGTGAA
>JAYNOQ010000158.1:0-1520 GCA_038113315.1 Flammeovirgaceae bacterium
TAGAAGAAATTCTTTCTGAATAATTTATCTAAGAGGAGGATAAGCTTTTGGATCTAGTTCATTAAATAAATCATATATCTTATCAAAAATTAATTCACAGTTAGGCTTTGAAAAATAATCACCATCTGTGCTATATGCTGGTCTATGGTCTTTTGAGTGAATAGTAATTGGTTTAGAATCTAAATAAAAGTAAGCATCTTGGTTTTCAAGGACTGATTGCATCATGTAAGCACTAGCACCTCCAGAAACATCTTCATCAGCAAATACGACTCTATTTGTTTTCTTAATTGATTCAAGGATTATACCTTTTTTATCAAATGGGAGTAAGGTTCTAACATCAATAACTTCACATGAAATTCCAATTTGAGATAGCTGTATTGCTGCTTCAGAAACAATTCTACACATCGAACCATAAGTCACAATTGTGATATCATTACCTTTCATTATAACTTCAGGTATACCAAATTCAACCCTGACTTCATCAAGATTATTTGGTAAATTTTCTTTTAATCTGTAGGCATTAAGAGGTTCGATTATTATACCTGGTTCATCAGATTGAAGCAATGTATTATACATTCCTGATGCGTCAACAAAATTTCTTGGAACTAAGATATTTATACCTCTAAGGCTATTAATTAAAGTCCCCATTGGAGATCCCGAGTGCCATATTCCTTCAAGCCTATGACCTCTTGTTCTAATGATAACTGGAGCTTTTTGGCCTCCTTTTGTTCTATAGTGTAAGGTTGATAAATCATCCGACAACGTTTGAATTGCCCAATAAACATAGTCTAAATATTGAATTTCAACAATAGGCCTAAGTCCTCTCATAGCAGCTCCAATACCTTGACCAATTATAGATGATTCTCTAATACCTGTATCAGTAATTCTTAACTTTCCATATTTTTCTTGTATTCCTGCAAAACCTTGATTTACACCACCAATCATACCAACATCTTCTCCTACTGCAAAAACTAAAGGGTTATTTTTAAAAGTTATATTGAAAAAATTATTTATAATTTCTCTTCCATCTATTAATTTCGGTTTTTTATCATAAGTAGGCTTAATTTCTCCTATATTTTTAACAGATTTTTCTGACTCACTATAAAGATGAGAACTATACTGATCTATGTATTTTATTTCTAACTCATTTATTAGATTTAAGAGGTAAGGTTTAGCTAAATTATTTTCATTTCTAATAGTTCTTTGTATAAATTTTAGTGATTTAAAAATATCAGCTTTTATAGGTTGTAATGTATTTGATAGTTCATCTCTTACCTGAATTATTTCTTTTTTATTTTTTGGACTATTTTGCGCTACTCTAGTAATTATGGCCATAGCATCACCAAAATCATCTTCTATATTTTTTCTATAATCTTTCCAGGACTTATCTCTTATATTTTTTACTTTTTCCTCTGCCTTTTTCTCAATATTATCTAAAGTTATTTTATCTGATATCTTATTTTTCAGTATCCACTCTCTCATTTTTTTGATACAACAAAAATCTTCCTCCCACTTTAATC